>JBDTPR010000480.1:0-5509 GCA_039932635.1 Candidatus Solibacter sp. | reverse complement strand
ACTCCGCCCGACGTGTAGGCGACGGACGCGATGCCGGTGTCCAGGTCGAGTTCGCGGCGGTAATCTCCCTCTGGCGGGGCGCCGCCGAAATCCAGCCACAGATCGCCGAGAGTCTGGTAGACGGGGAGGGCCCTCGGGACGCTGATCATGGTTCGATCCGCCAGCGCCTGCGCTTCCGCCGGATGCCCGTCCAGCAGGAGGCGGCGGACCTCAGGGAAGGACTTGGACGCCTCGGGATTGCTCCGGTCGCGTTTCTCCCCCGACCAGACCGTGTCCTCGTTGAGTTGCAGATGCTCCTTGGCGGCGACGCCAAAAACCATCGCGGCCAGCCGTCCGTTGCCCACGGGCAAGGCCTGCGTCCACGCTCCGGCCGGCTGCCGGTACCAGAGCCTCAGGGCGTTGTCTGCCGCCCAGCCTACCCCGGGACCCATCAGCGCCGGCAATCCCAATAGCCCGATCAGAAATCGGAGTCGCGTCATGTTCGCCTTTCGAGTACAGGAGTGAGTCAACCGAGATTATCCCCCTTTGAATTCTCCGGGAGCCAAGTCGCTCAAGGATTGGCGGTTTCGGGCTTGGCGAGGCATGCTGCTGCCTGGGTTTCAGGTGCGCATATCTCCCCCAACCTCGCGGAGGAACCTTGATTGAGAAGCTTAGCGCGCGGTGTCCCCGGGGACTAGGTTTGGTACGGTGTCCCAGGCCTAATATCATCAGGCTCTGTAGCTTAATCTGGGATGGTAGCTTCAGCCGACTGCTCCGGCTAACGGTTAACCGGGAGTGTCGCCGCGCCTTTAACCCCCCCCACTTGGGTAGCTCAGTTGCCGCGGCGGCCGGGAAGATCGCGCAAATCAATCGAGTCCACGCGGCGGTTGGCGTCGCGCGAAACCCCGACGATCAGAATCTCCATGGGTTCGGTTCCCTTGTTTTCGACCGAATGAGTTTCGCTCAATTGAATCGGGATTGCATCGCCGGCCTTGACGAGCGCGCTGTCGGGCGCAGCACCCCGGCCGCCGCCACCGGCGACCGTAATCGTACCCGAACCTTTCATCACGTAGTAGACTTCGGCTACTTCGCGGTGAAGGTGGGCGCCGGTTGAAACTCCGGCCGGCAGCACCAGGTGATCCACATACGACCAAGGCCCGAGAAAGACGCTGGGATCCAGCGCGCGCCGGTATTCGGCCACGCCGGCGCCGCCGTTCATCGCAGTTACGGCTCGCAGGAGCGCGCGATCGAAGCGCACGGACATGAACACCGGGATGGGATCGAGCGCAACGTCTATACGGCCGTCGTTCAGGTTGAAGGCGTCGTAGCTGTCCTTCACAGCGGAGACGTTGATGTTCATCCACTCGACGGGCTTGTCGGTGGGATTATAGATCGCGTGCGAGTGGCCCATGCGGCACAGCGCGCCCGCGGGTCCTTTGATTAGCGACGTGCGGCCGTCGATGGTAAATTGTGCCTCGCCGTCGAGAATGACGAACATCTCCTCGCACTGGTTGTGAAAGTGAGCGCCGATGCCGCTCTTGGGCTCGATCACGCCGCGATGGATGAAGTAGAGATTAGTGTCGAGACTGTGCGAGTCGAGCAAGCCCATGTAGTTGAGAGAGCCGGGACCGCCGTGGACCGCGGGGCTACGCCGGTATTTAGCGGGGTCGGCATGGCCGATCCTTGTGGCCAGAGGCTCGCGGGCCGCCAGGGTGGCTATCAGTGCCAGAGTCAGGACCAACAGGGTAGCTTTCATGGCTGCTCATTTCCTTTTACCGAAGCCGGCGCAGACCAGCCCTCGGACTTATATCACAGCGGGTGCGACGGCTGCAAGGCGCGTCGCACACGTTCCTCTATACGGCATCGAACAGCAGGACCGCGTAGCTGGCCTTGTTGGATAAGGTGTTCTCGATCGTCGGCCACACCTTCTGGTGAGTATCCGAGTGGATCCACTTCTGGCGCAACTCCTCGCTTTCGTAGGTCAGCTGAAAGCGGTAATTGATCGATGCGGGCGCGGAGCCCTGGATTGCCGAGCGCAGCTTCAGCATCTTCAGATCCAGGTAGCCCTGGAATTTTTCCGCAGCGGGCTTGAAGATCGTGTGATAGTTGCGCAGCATCTCCTGTTCCCGAGCCGGATCCACCGCAAGATCGCAGTACAAAACAATCGGGTTCTTTGGCTTCTGGGCGGAGACCGTCTTCAGTCCGGCCAAGCCGGCCAACATTGCGGAAAAGTAAGATCGTCGGTTCATGATTGCTCCTGTTGGTTGATGTTTATTGGTAAGCCTGATAGAGCGGCTTTTCACCCATCACGGCCAGTTTGATGCGGTAGACGCTCTTCTCCGCAGTGATGTAGAGAGTTTTCCCGTCTCCGCCCCAATTGCAATTGGCCGGACCTTCGGGTGGCTTGATGGTTCCGAGATGCTTTCCTTCGGGTGAGAAGATCCACACGCCCGCGGGTCCGGTAGCCCACACATTGCCGAGCGAATCGACTTTAAGTCCGTCGGGCAGCCCCGCTTCTTTCTCCGCCGTAACGTCGGCGAAGAGTTTGCCGTTGGACACGCCGCCATCCCCGGCGACATCGTAACGCATCCAAATGCGTTTCTTCTCGTCGGAATTGGCAACGTAGAGCGTCTTGCCGTCGGGTGACAGCGCGATGCCGTTGGGGCGGGTGAGGTCCTTGATCTCGGCCGTCAGCTTGCCGTTGGCATAGCGGAAGACGCCGTTGAATTTCAGTTCCTTGCCGGGGTCGTCATCCTGTTTCAACAGTCCGTACGGCGGATCGGTGAAGTACAGGGTTCCATCGGCGCGATACACCAGGTCGTTGGGGCTATTGAAGCGCTTGCCTTCGAACTTCTCGACATACGGCGTGACCGTGAGATCCCGTGCCACGCGGACAATTCGCCGGTTGCTGTGCTGGCACAGCAGGACGAAGCCGTCCTTGTCTTCGATCATTCCGTTCGGTCCGATGAACGAACCAGGAGGCGCGCTGGTTTCGCCGCCGGCTTTCGGGATGAGAACCGTCGCCTGCCCGCCGGGCGTGAGGGAACGGAGGACATTCCCGGTGACATCGCTAAACCACAAGACCCCCTCCGGCCGCCAGAGCGGGCCTTCCGTGAACTCGAACCCGCCGGCGACTTTTTCGAGGGCAGCGTCCACTGGCACAAGGGAGTCGAGGGAGGGGTCGAGCCGGACTATGCTTCCGACACCGTGCGTCTCCGCGACGGGAACTGGCGGCGGCGCACTGGAACAGCCGGCAAGCAGCACGGCGAGGGAGGAGATGGCGAAGCGGGATTTCATGGTGTCCGATCTACGTGGATTGCGCTTACCTACACGAAGTTTCCATTCTTTGCCAAAAGTTCGGTCACGTCAACCAGGAGTTCGACAACGAGCAACTGTGCGGCGCGCCCGTGTCGAACTGCCAGTAGCGCCTGCACGAGTTTTTAGACTACTCTTTTTTGGAGCGAGTTTCACGCACGATGCACTAGGAGTAAGAGACGTGGCGCCGTATCGGCTCGCGTAGGTGTCGAGAATTTCCTGGACGGTTCTGCCCTGTTCCACCCACTTCGCGGTCGATCCACGCACGATCACTCAAGGGTCCAGGCAAGGAGCCGGGCGCGTATTCGTGGCAGAGTACGATCTTCTCGCGAAGACTCTCTACGAATTCGAGACAAGTCGCACAACCGGCCAAGTGCCTTTCGACCTCGCCACACACCGCGGGAGCGATGATCTCGATCCGGAACTGTCCGAGGCGAGCCGGCCATGTCACCTTCGACTGCAATCTGCATCTTTCCCAACAGAAGCGCAATAAAAGATCCGATTTATGCCAATGCGAACCAGTCTGCTATTTCTACTCGCCGTTCCCCTGTGGGCGCAGGATGCTCTGTCGCTCCGCGAAGCCGTGCGCCTTGCCATACGAGAAAACAAGGCGATTGCCGGGACTGCTGCTGAAGCGAAAGCGTCCGAGGCCCGAATCACGCAGGCGCATGCAGGTATGCTGCCTAAAATCAACTACGCCGAGTCCTTCGCCCGCAGCAACAATCCGGTCTTCGTCTTCGGTTCGCTGCTCACCCAACACCAATTTGGTATTGAGAACTTCGCCATCGGTCCATTGAACCGGCCGGATTTTCTCAACAACTTTCAATCCCAGGTCACGGTGGATCAGCCCATATATGACGCCCGCCAAACCCGGCATGCGATGAAGTCGGCCGAATTGGGACAGAAGATGACGGGCGAAGAGCAGCGACTGGTACAGATGAACGTCATCTCGCAGGCGGCGCGCGCTTATCACGGCGCTGTCCTGGCGGCGGAGAACCTGAAGGCGGCGGAGCAGGCTGTTCGTTCCGCCGAAGCAGACCTGAAGCGCGCCGAAGCCGTCCGCGCCGCAGGTATGTCCACCGATGTGGACGTGCTCTCCATCCGAGTGCACCTGGCGGCGGTTTCCGAACAGCAGATCGACCGGGCCGCGGATGTCGAGGTGGCCAAGTCATCGCTCAATGATGCCCTCGGCCTACCGCTGGACATGCCGCACACGCTGACCACGACGCTGGAGGCGCTCATCCTTCCCGATCTGGCGCTGGACGGCCTGGAGAGCGCCGCTTCCACCGGGCGTCCCGAAGCGCAGCGGACCCGTCTGGCCACCAGTCTGGCGCAGACCGAGGCCGACGCTGCCCGCTCCGCCATGCTGCCGCAGGTCAGCTTCCGGGGCGTCTTCGAAGCCGACCGGCAACGCTTTGTCGATATGGGCGGCGCCAACTGGCTGGCCGCCGTCTCGTTCCGGTGGAATCTGTTCAACGGCTCCGCGGACAAGGCTCGCATTGCTGAAACTACCCATCTGGTGCAGCGCGCCGAATTCGATGAGCAGCGAACCGATTCTGCAATCGGCTTCAAGTACGGCGCGCCTACGCCGGCCTGAAGGCCGCCCAACAGCGCATCGAGGTCGCGAGGGCGGCCGTGGTGCAGGCCGAGGAAAGCCTGCGGATCACACAGAACCGCTACGAAGCCGGCATGAACAACGTGACTGACCTTTTGCGCACGGAAACCGCCGTGCTGGAAAGCCGTACTCGATACCTGGCAGCTATCCACGATCAGAGGATTGCCGCCACCATGCTCGAACTTGCCGCGGGACGTCTCAACGCGGATTCGGAGGTTCTGAATTAAATGAAGCACTATTTTCTCATTCCTACCATCCCCGTTCTTCTCCTGACGTCCTGCGGAAAGGAGCCTGAGCACCGCGCCGCCCAACCGCAGGCTGCGACGGTGGCAGTGCAAGTGGCGGCAGTTACCGCCCAAGACTGGCCCACGAGTTACGAAGCCACGGGCACTGTCCGCGCGCGCACCACGGCCACGATCTCGGCCAAAGTGATGGGCTACGTGCAGCAGGTGAGCGCGCAAGTCGGCGACCATGTTCGCGAAGGGCAGGCGTTGATCACCCTGGACGCGCGGGATCTGGATGCGAACCTTCGGCGCGCCCAAGCCGGCCGCGCCGAAGTGGAGAGCGCGATCCCCGAGTTGGAAAACGCCACGGCGGCCG
>JBDTPR010000479.1:0-5512 GCA_039932635.1 Candidatus Solibacter sp. | reverse complement strand
CAGTGCCCGCATAGATCACGTTAGGGTCGGAAGGCGCGACGGCCAGGGCTCCGATGGAGGCAATGGGCTGGCCGTCGAAGATCGGCGACCACGTCACGCCGCCGTTGGTGGTTTTCCAGATGCCGCCGCCGGCCGTGCCGAAGTAGAAAGTGGTGGGATCGCCGGGTACTCCGCTGACCGCACAGATGCGTCCACCGCGGAAGGGACCGATCATGCGCCACTGCAAACTGTCGTAGAGATTGGCGGGAAGCGCGGCACTGTGGACGACGCCACAGAGAAGCAGGGCAAGGGTTGCGGGACGCATCAATTGAGCGTATCAGTTCGACGCTTTGAGATAGAAATCCGCGGCCTGGAGGGCGAGCGCGGCGGCGTCCAGATCGGTGCGATTGCAGAGCACGATGACCGTGAGGTCATCCTTAGTAAAGCGCTCGATCACGGTGCGGAAGCCGCTGGTGCTGCCGGTGTGCCACATCCGGGCATGGCCGCGATACGGATCGAGAAACCAGCCGAAGCCATAGGACACGAACTTGCCGGGATTGAGGTTGTCCTCGCCGGGGGTGGGCGGCCACATGGTTGGCGCTCCGTTGGCGAGCGTCGCGGGAGCGAGCGCGGAAGCCATCTCTTTTTCGGAGAGCAGGGCGTGCGTGCGCAGCGCATCGTCCCATTTGGCAAGGTCGTTGAGACTCGAATAGATGCCGCCATCGCCGAGCGTGGCGGAGGTCGAGCTCTGGTCGATTTGAACAAAGGCGCCGGCGCGTTTGGAATGGCCGTAGGCGCGGTTCACCAAGGTTCCCTGCCCTTTGCGGTACATCAGGCTGTTCGTCATGCCGAGGGGTTTGAAGATGCGCTGGGCGACGAAGTTGTCGAAGGGCATGCCGGAAGCTCTGGCGACGATCAGCCCGAGCAGCACGTAGGCGGAGTTGCTGTAGTCCCACCGCGCGCCGGCGGCGAATTTCGGAGTCGCCTGCTTTTGCAGGAGTGCGAGCACTTCGGCGTCCTGTATCTGATGCTCGGGCGAGTACTGGCGCGAGTCCATGGCGTCCTCGTAATCGGGCATGCCGGAGGTGTGAGTGAGCAGGTGGCGGAGGGTGATGGCGCGTGCGTAGGCGGGAAATCCGGGCAGCAATTCCTCCAGCGTCTGGGTATAGCGCAGCTTGCCGTCGTGGACCAGCAGCATCACGCTCATGGCGGTGAACTGCTTGGTGAACGAAGCCAGTCGAAAATTTGTGGAAGCATCGTTGGGCTGCGCGCTGCGCAGGTCACGCACTCCGTAAACGCGCTGCGCGATGGTTTTGCCGTTCTGCCTCACCATGACGGCGAGGCCCGGGGTCTTGCCCGTGGCGAGCGGCGCGAAGAGCCCATCGAGCTTGTCCGCGGACTGCGCGAAGAGTACGCCGCCGAGCAGCAGAAACGTCAGGGTGGAACGAAGCATCGTCTCTCTATTGAAGTACAATTGGCGCACTCCCGCCAAGGTGCACCAACTGAAGTCGGTGCGCAGGCTGAAGCCTGTCCCACAAGCTTCATTCGTTGCGCAAGGCGGTGAGGGGGTCGACTCGCGACGCGCGGCGCGCCGGCATCCAGCAGGCCACAATCGAGACCACTACCAGCAGGCCGGCCGATCCACCGAAGACCAGCGGGTCGCGCGCCTGGACATGGAAGAGCAGCGTGCTCAGGTACTGGGTGAGCAGCAGGCCTCCCGCGATTCCGGCGACGAGGCCGAGCGCGACTAGCGTCATACCCTGCCGCTGCACATGCCACGCGACCTGCGAAGCCTGAGCGCCCAACGCCATGCGAATGCCGATCTCGCTGGTGCGCTGCGCCACTACGAACGACATCACGCCGTACACGCCGATGGCCGCCAACAACATCGCCGACACCGCGAAGAATACCAGCAGCACGAGCGCGAGGCGCCGCTGCGCGATCGATTTCGACACCACCTCCGTCATCGGCTGAATCAGGTAGACGGGCTGCGATCGGTCCACTGCGAGAATGGCGGCATGAATCGCGGGACCGAGGCGCGCAGGGTCGGTGGCGGTGCGCGCCAACACGGTCATCGACGCAACTGCGCCGGACGGAAACGACGGGGTCTGCGCCTGCGAGGCGTAGACGGCCACCGGCGTGTCCTGATCGAGCCCGTTGGCCTTCACGTCGGCTACCACGCCGATGATTTCGCGCCAGCGCGGCGGGTCCGCGAAGCCGATTTCCAACTGCTTGCCAATTGGGTCTTCGTGCGGGAAATAGCGGTCCACCAGCGTCTGATTCACCACGGCGACCAGCGGCGTACCCTGCGTGTCGCGGTCCGAGATGACGCGGCCGCGCTTCAAATGCATGCCCATCGTGCTGAAGAATTCGGGCGTCACCGAGGCGAAGGTGGAAAGCGGAGAGTTGCTCGGCGTCACCGGCGGACGTCCTGCAAAGCGCATGATGAATCGCGGACCTCCGAGCATCGGCGCGGCCGTGGCAATGGCGGCCTGACGGACGCCGGGAATCGCGGAGACCTTCTCAATGATGCTGCGCGCCAATTGCACCTGCATCTCAGGATGGCCCAGGTATTTCACGGGCGCCGGCGAGATGCGCATGGTCATCAGTTGTTCGGGTTCGAAGCCGGCATCGATGCCCAGGACCTGGTAGAAACTGCGCATCAGCAGTCCCGCGCCGCAGAGCAGGACAACGGCAATTGCCACCTGCGTCACCACCAGCACGGAGCGCAGTGGATTGCGCGCGCTGGAGCCGCGCATGCCTTCCTTGAGCATCCCGTTGACGTTGATGCGCGAGGCATACCACGCGGGTGCGAGGCCGAAGAGAATCCCGGTGGCCAGGGAGAGCGCCATGGCGAGCGCCACCGCGCGGCCGTTCACGGTGACCTCCGCGAGGCGCGGAATGGTAGCGGGCGCCATGGCGATGAGGCCGCGGAGCGCGAGTGCCGCCATGAGGATTCCAGCCACGCCGCCGAGAATGGCGAGCACCGCGCTTTCGGTCAGCATCTGCCCGAGGATGGCACCGCGCGACGCGCCCAGCGAGGTGCGAATGGCGATTTCCCTTTGCCGGCCGGAGGCCTTGGCGAGCAGAAGATTCGCGACATTCGCACAGGAGATCAGCAGCACGGCGGCTACCGCGCCGAGCAGCACGAGCAGCACCGGGCGTATCGTGCCCACCAGATCCTCGAGCACCGGATTGACCACTGAGGTCTCCCCGGCATTGAGGTCGGGATACTGCTGCGCCAGGCGGGCGGCGATGGTCTGCATGTCGGCGCGGGCGCCTTCGATGGGCAGCCCGTCGCGCAGACGTGCGATGACGCGCAGGCGGTGGAAATCGCGGCGCGCATGAGTGGGTGGGTCGAGCGCAAAGGGCGACCACATCACGGCCTCCGCGGGGTATTCGAAATCGCGCGGCATGACGCCGATCACGGTGCGCTTGCGCCCGTTGATATCGATCTCGCGTCCCACAATTCCCTTGTCGGCGCCGAAGCGCTGCTGCCATGTGTTGAAGCCCAACACGATCACGTTGTCGCGGCCGGGCTGGTCTTCCTCGGCGGTGAAGACGCGGCCCAGGAAGGGCGCCACGCGCAGGGTCGCGAAGAAGTCCGGGTCGCAGATCGCGCCCGTGAAGCGTTCCGGCTCGCCATCGCCGTACGCGAGATTGTAGGTGGCCTGCTCATAGGCGCCGATGGTGGCGAAGCTCTGCGCCTGGGTTCGCCAATCGAAGTAATTGCCCGGCGCCACGACCATGCGCGGAATATTGCGCTCGGGCGCGCTTTCCCAAACGTTCACCAGGCGGTCCGACTGCGGGAACGGAAGCGGATGCAGCAGAATTCCGTCGGTGATGCTGAACATGGCGCTGGTGGCGCCGATGCCGAGCGCGGTGGCCAGAATCGCCGAGGCCGCGAGCGCTGGATTCTTGCGCAGCATGCGCGCGGTGAATTTGAGATTTTGCAGCAGGCTCATAGTGTCACCAAGAGTATATTAACGGGCACGGGGCCGAAAGGTTTGGCTCGGCTTCGGCGGCCGATGTGTCAGGCTGGAATGGATGAAGGCTCTGGTGCTTTCGGCGGGCGGGCTGTGGGCCGCCTGGGAGATTGGCGTCTGGAAGGTGCTTTGCAAGACGTTCCAGCCGGATCTTATTGTCGGGACGTCGGCGGGCGCGTGGAATGGCTGGGCGATCGCCGCCGGATGCACTGCCGAAGAGTTATCGAAGTTATGGCTGGATCCCGCAACGGCTCGCATCATGTGCTTCGGACTGCACTCCACCGGGTTTCTGCAAGGCGAGCCCATGCACGCCAAGGCTCGCGACCTGTTCGAGCGCTTCAAGCCGCGCATTCCGTTCGCGCTGACCATGGTGGAACTGCCGTGGCTACGCAGTTGCATCGTGCGCGACCACCAGATCCGCTGGGAGCATTTGGCTGCCACCTGCTCGATCCCGCTGGCCTTCCCGCCCATGCAAATCGGCGGGCGCCTGTATGTGGATGGCGGCTTCCGCGCGGGTTTGCCGCTTTGGGCCGCGGAGGAATTGGGGGCCACCAGCGCGCTGGCGCTCAATGTGCTCAATACCGTGGAATTTAAGGTGCTCCAGGTCCTGATGTGGCGCAAGCACGGCGGAGGCAATTTGAAGCTGCAATGCGTGGAGCCCTCGCGCCGTCTGGGATCTTTGAAGCAGGCATTTATCTGGAACGCGAATAACATCGAACGCTGGATGGCGCAGGGAGAAGAAGATGCCAGGCGAATTTCGATTACAATATAAAACTATGCCGAGCTTTCGGGTCTTCCGCATGAAGGACGCGCCACGGCAGCAGTTCCGTTGGGCGCCGCACGTTACCGGACCTGCCAGCGCCAAGCCAAAAGATTTCGAGCCCGCGGGCGAAGTCGAAGCGTTGAACGAATACGACGCATGGCGGGTGCTGCGCGACGCCGGCACTCCGCTGTCGGTCGGCGACCTGTTGGAGTCCCCCGACGGACAACTGCGCATTTGTAAGTACGTAGGGTTCGAGCCCGCGCTATGGGTTCTGCCCGATGCCAAAGTTGACACTAAGTTACCTAGCCCTTTGCCGGTTGACTCCGCCAGTCCGGCGGTCAGCACCTAGGAGGCTCCCTATATGATGATGCGCGACGTCCGTCTGGGCGACGATATCGACGATTTTTGCGTGCGCTGCAAGCGCGTCATGAACCACAATGTCGTGTCCGTACTGAACGGACAGGCGGCGAAAGTGCGGTGCCGGACCTGTCATAGCGATCACGATTTCCGTCATGAGCAGGCTCCTCCGCCGAAGGTGGATGCGCGCAAAGCGGCTCTGTTCAACGAGGTACTGAAAAAGGTGGCTCCGGGCGATGTGCACGCGGTGGACGACGCCGAGTTGGATATTCCCGATTTGGATGCCGAATCCGACGTGGACGTGGATGCCGAGATCGGCGGTTCCGCGGAGGCCGACGATGAGGCGGCCGAACCGGCTCTGGTGGAAGATGAGAAGCCCAAGAAGGGCCGCGGCCGTCCACCCAAAAAGTAGCTCACGCCCCATGCT
>JBDTPR010000478.1:0-5524 GCA_039932635.1 Candidatus Solibacter sp. | reverse complement strand
CAGGCCTACTGTACTGTCCATCGCCAGAGCCCAAGCACCACTCCGGCGGAGTGCTAGTACACTGTAAAAAGGGAGGGCTGGGTGGCCACGAAAATCACCGTGCAGGAGACGGCTCAAAGCGATCGTTTCGCGGGACTGCCCGCGGAAGCGCTGATCCGCGCCTTCCGCCTGATGCATACCTCCCGACGCCTCGATGATCGCGAGGTGGCGCTCAAACGCCAGAACCGCATCTACTTCCAGATTTCCGGCGCCGGCCACGAGGCCGTGCAAGTGGCCGCGGGCATGGTTCTGCGCACCGGCCACGACTGGTTCTATCCTTATTACCGCGACCGCGCGCTCTGTCTCACGCTCGGCGTCACGCCGCACGAAATGCTCCAGCAGGCCGTTGGCGCGGCCGCCGACCCCGCGTCGGGCGGGCGCCAGATGCCTTCGCACTGGGGCCATCGGGCGTACAACATCGTGAGCTCGTCTTCGCCCACGGGCACGCAGTTTTCGCAGGCGGCCGGCTGCGCCGAGGCCTCGCGCTATCGCGATCCCGCCAGCGACGAAGTCACGCTGGTCTGCTCCGGTGAAGGCGCCACCAGCGAGGGCGAATTTTGGGAGGCGCTCAATATCGCAGCCCTGCGGCGGCTGCCCGTGCTCTTCCTGGTGGAGGACAACGGCTACGCGATATCCGTGCCCATCGAAGCGCAAACTCCCGGCGGCAGTATTTCGGAATTGACCGCATCGGTCCCGGGTCTCCTTCGTAAAGCTGTGGACGGCACCGACTTTCTGGCCAGCTATCGGGCCATGCGCGAGGCTGCTCAATGGTGCCGCGACGGCCACGGTCCCGCGCTGGTGCACGCCCGTTGTATTCGACCCTATTCGCACTCGCTCTCCGACGACGAGAAGCTTTACCGCACCGCCGCCGAGCGCGCCGAAGAAGCCCTGCGCGACCCCGTCCTGCTCTTCCCCAAGTTCCTGATCGAGGAAGGGGTGATGGACCGGCGCATGCTCCAGAACATCACCCACGAAGTGGACGAGGAGATCGAAGCCGCGACCGGGCAGGCGATGAAGGAAGAAGCGCCTGCCGCATCGAGCGCGCTGCAACATCTCTACTCGGAGGCCGTGGATCCCGGGTCGCCGGATTTCGCCGTCGCGCCGCAGTTCCACGGTGCGCCCATGACGATGGTGGATCTGATCAACGCCACCCTGCGCGAAGAGATGCGCCGCAATTCCGAAATCGTGGTCTTCGGCGAAGACGTGGCCGATTGTACGCGTGAAGCCGCGCTCAGCGAGGTCAAAGGCAAGGGCGGCGTCTTCAAGGTGACGCACGGCTTGCAGTGCGAATTCGGCTCGCGCCGTTCCTTCAACACGCCGATCGCCGAAGCCGCCATCGTCGGGCGCGCCATCGGTATGGCCACGCGCGGCATGAAGCCGGTCGCGGAGATTCAGTTCTTCGATTACATCTGGCCGGCGATGATGCAACTACGCGACGAGCTTGCCACCATGCGCTGGCGCAGCAATGGCCACTTCTCCTGCCCGGCGGTGATCCGCGTGCCCATCGGCGGCTACCTGAACGGCGGCGCCATCTATCACAGCCAGTGCGGCGAATCCACCTTCACGCATATTCCCGGACTGCGCGTCGTGTTCCCCAGCAACGCGGCCGACGCCTGCGGTCTGCTGCGCACCGCGCTGCGCGCCGACGATCCCGTGCTGTTCCTGGAGCACAAGCGCCTCTACCGCGAGCCCTACAACCGCTCTCGTCATCCCGGCGAGGACTACACCATTCCCTTCGGCAGCGCGCACATCGCCAAGCCCGGGCAGAATCTCACGGTCGTCACGTACGGCGCGCTGGTGCAGAAGGCGCTGCTGGCGGCCACCCAGGTGGAGCGGCGCAATCCCGATGTCAGCGTGGAGATTATCGACCTGCGCACGCTCGCCCCCTACGACTGGCAGGCCATCAAAACTTCGATCGAGAAGACCAGCCGCGTGATCGTGGCGCACGAGGACGTCCTCTCCTGGGGCTACGGCGCGGAACTCGCCGCACGCATCGCGGACGAACTCTTCAGCAGCCTGGACGCTCCGGTCCGTCGCGTGGCCGCGCTCGACACGTGGGTGGGCTACCATCCGCAACTCGAAGCGGCGATCCTGCCGCAGACCGAGAACCTGGCGGAAGCAATGAGCCGTCTGCTCGCGTACTGAATTCGACATATAATCTTGTCATGCCTGAAAACGATGTCCCACGGCGGACATTCCTGCGCGGCGTCACCGCCGCTACTGCACTTTCGTATTCGCGCGTGTACGGCGCCAATGAACGCATTCAACTGGGCCTGATCGGCGCGGGCGAACGCGGGCGCGGCGACATGGGCAAATTCATCAAATCCGGGACCGTGGATGTGACCGCAGTCTGCGATGTCTACGCGCCGCAGATCGATGCCGCGCAACAGGTGGCGCCCAAGGCGAAGGGTTTCTCGGACCACCGCAAACTGCTCGAGATGAAGGAAGTGGACGCGGTTTTGATCGGCGTGCCCGATCACTGGCACGCCTCGGTGGCAATCGATGCGTTGAACGCGGGCAAAGACGTGTACGTGGAGAAGCCGCTGACGCTGAAGATCGAGGAAGGCCCGCCCATCGTGAAGGCGGCGCGCATCAACAATCGCATCTGCCAGGTGGGCATGCAGCAGCGCTCCGGCAAGCACTACCTGGAAGCCAAAGCGCTTTACATGGATACCGGCAAGTTGGGCAAGGTCACGCTGGCGCGCACCTGGTGGCACGGCAACGGCTATCATTTGCGCAAGGCGCCAGATCGCTTGAAAGATCTGCCGACCAACCTCGATTGGGCGCGCTTCCTGGGGCCGCTTAAGTGGCGCGATTGGGATCCGCAGCAGTATTGGAACTGGCGCGCCTATCTGGATTTCGGCGGCGGTCAGGTCACCGATCTGTTCACCCACTGGATCGACGTGGTCCACATGTTCATGGGCGCCGACATTCCAATTGCCGCATCGGCATCGGGCGGCGTCTACAACTATAAGGACGGGCGCACCGCTCCCGACACGATCAACGTGCTGCTGGAATATCCGCAGCAGTTCACGGCCACCTTCGAGGCGACGCTGGTGCCCGGCATCACCGGCGCGGCCATCGAATTCTGCGGCACCCTGGGACGCCTGTGGATCGACCGTTCCCGCTACGAGTTCACGCCCGTGGGCCGCAATGCGACGCCGACCGTGGTGCGCGCGTCCACAGACCTGGACCAGGACCACATCCAGAACTTCCTGGATTGCGTGAAGTCGCGCAAACTGCCCAATGGGGATGTGCTGATCGGGCACCGTTCGGCGCAGGCGTCGCACCTGGGCAACATCAGTTACATGCAGAAGCGGCGGATCGATTTCGACCCGATTCGCGAGGAAATCCTGCCGTTTTAGCGCTCACCGATGTAGGGCGGGGCAGCCATGTCCCGCCCCCTGCTATAATGGTGTTTCCGTAGGGTCAATTTTACATTTTAGGAGTTTCATGATTTCAGCAACACAGATGCGTCCGGGCATGGTGATCAAGTACAACAAAGAGTTGTACACAATCTTTAGCGTGAGTCACCGGACGCCTGGCAATCTGCGCGGGTTCGTGCAGGCGAAAATGCGCAGCCTCCGCACCGGCTCCATGACTGAAAACCGGTTCTCTTCCGAAGATAAGGTCGACCGGGCCGTGATGGAACAGCAGGAAATGGAATACCTGTACGACGATGGCGAGTACTACTATTTCATGAACACCGAGACCTTCGAGCAGATGCACCTGATGAAAGACCTGCTGGGCGACGCGGTGAATTATCTGATCCCGCAGCAAAAGCTCTCCGTGGAATTCTATGAGGGCAAGCCGATCTCCGTGGAACTGCCTGCCACGGTGGACATGCTGGTGGTGGAGACCGAGCCTGGCATGCGCGGAGCCACTGTCAGCAACGTAACCAAGCCTGCGAAGATGGAAACCGGACTCGTAGTGCAGGTCCCCTCGTTCATCACCGAAGGTGAAAAGATCCGCGTCAATACGTCGGAAGGCACCTACCAGGAACGCGCGTAACACCGTTCTTGGTTTTATCGGCGTTCATCCGCGTTCATCCGCGTTCATCGGCGTTCATCGGGGGCCAAATCATTTAAGGCCGCCACTACCGCGTCCTCTTCCCACGAGAACACCGTTCGCAGATCGAGCAGGAGCCGCTCCTCCTCGATCCGCGCGATCACGCTGCGCGCCCGCAGCTTGCGCTCCGCCTCTGCCGCACTCGCGCACCGCACCGCAATCAGCCACGTCGCAATCGATTGCTCTGGCGTAGCCCCGCCGCCTGTCACCGAGCGGCCGTCGATCACTTCCGCCGCCGCGGTAATCCGAGGCAGCAGGGCGAGCGCGCGCTCGCGGATGCGCTCCGCCGGCATGCGCAGCATCGCGATTGCGGGCACGCGGTCCCAGCGCTGAAGCACCAGGTCGCGCAGCGTGCTCTCCAGCAGTGAGCAAATCACCTTATCCACTCGCAGTACACGGAAGAGCGGATTCCGTCGCAGCCGCGTCACCAGGTCCGCGCGACCCGCCAGAATCCCCGCCTGCGGACCGCCGAGCAGCTTATCGCCGCTGAAACTCACCAGGTCCACGCCCGCAGCCAGCGAATCGGCGACGAGCGGTTCCTCGATGCCGCAATCGCGCAAATCGACCACGCAGCCGCTGCCCAGATCCTCGTACACGGGAATGCCGCGTTCGCGTCCCAGAGCGGCAAGCTCGCGCAAATCTGGCTTCGACGTGAACCCCGAGACGCGGAAATTGCTGGGATGCACGCGCATCAGCAGGCGCGTGCGATCGGTGATCGCATTGCGGTAATCGTCGATGTGAGTGCGATTGGTAGTGCCCACTTCGCGCAGCGCGGCTCCCGAGCGCGCCATGATATCGGGGATGCGAAAGCCGTCGCCGATTTCGATGAGTTCCCCGCGCGACACTATGGCCTCGCCGCCGGCAGCCAACTCGTGAAGCGCCAGGAATACCGCCGCCGCATTATTATTGACCACGATTCCCGGCGCGCCAATCAGTCGCTCCAGCAAATCGGCGGTATGCGTATCGCGCTTTCCGCGACGCCCCGTTGCCAGATCGTATTCCAGGTTGGAATAACCGCCCGCCAGCGTCACCGCTCCTAGCGGCGCCCGTCCCAAATTCGTATGCAGTACGACCCCCGTGGCGTTGATCACTGCCCGCTGCGACGGCTTCTCCAGTCTCGCCAGCGACTCGCGCACCCGTGCGGCGATTTCGGAATCGCCATCGTCGCCTGCCAGAATTCCGGCTCGCGCCGCCTCCACCGCACGACGGATCTCGCTGATTACAAGAGAGCGCGGAAACTGCGCGAGCAGCGGCGCCAGCTCGTCGAGCACCTCGTGAACCGCCGGAAGATCGCGAAGTTTTTGCGATTGACTCACGAATTCGATAGTAGTGCTTGTGCGCAGGGGGTGCAACAGACTAAACTAGAAAGTTCGGGGCGTGGCTCAGCCTGGTAGAGCGCCTGGTTCGGGACCAGGAG
>JBDTPR010000477.1:0-5530 GCA_039932635.1 Candidatus Solibacter sp. | reverse complement strand
TGTACTGCTGGCCGCTGAAGGTCCAATTGACCTTGCCGGCGATGCGCGGCTGCGGACCCTTGCCGATGGTGCAGGTGCCTTCGGAGCCGAGCATGTAATCGGCATTCTCGTTGTGACAGCCGACAATCTGGCGGTTGGCGAGGAAGGCGCGCACGCCGTTGGGGTAGATGTAATTGACCTCGAAGTGATCGTAGATGTTGCCGGTTTCGTTGGGGATGTTGCGGCCGCCGACGCCGACACAGCTCACAGGCGGTTCGTCGTGCATCGCCCAAGCGATTTTGTCGGCGCTGTGGATGGCCTGTTCGACCAGGCTATCGCCGCAGAGCCAGACGAAGTTGTACCAGTTGCGGATCTGCCATTCGACATCGCTCATGCCCGCGGGCCGCGTGCTTTCGGCGGGCATGGGCTTGACGGGGTTGGTGTAGTAGGTGGCGTAGTAGGCCACCAGTTTGCCGATCGCGCCGCTCTCGATCTGCTGGAAGGTGTCCTGGATCATGTTGTTGTAGCGCCAGCAGAAGCCGGCGACCAGGGACAGATTCTTCTGCTTCGCGAGATCGGAAGTCTGCATCACGGAGCGCACGCCGGGCGCATCGGTGGAGATGGGCTTCTCGCAGAAGACGTGCTTGCCAGCGGCGATGCAACTGGCCAGATGCAGCGGGCGGAAGCCCGGAGGGGTGGCGAGGAGGACGACGTCCACCTTGGCATCGATCACCTTCTGGAAGGCGTCGAGGCCGAGGTATTGCGCGTTGGGTTCGACCTTCACACGCGGAGCGCTCTTCGAGATCTTTTTGAGCGATTGCAGACATTTGTCGATTTGCGACTGGTCGATGTCGGCGACGGCGGTGAGTTCGGTGGCGTCGTCGGCGGCGAGCGCCTGGGCGGCCGCACCGCTACCGCGTCCACCGCAGCCCACGAGGCCGACCTTGATGGCATTGGTCACGCTCTGCGCGCTGATGATGGCGGGAAAGCCCGCCGCCAGCACGCCGCCAGCAGTCTTCAAAAAGTCGCGGCGTTCGCTGCCGTTGGATGAATTGTTCATGTGTCCCCCTAATGTGCCGGTCCCGTTTGTCATCATACTACCGCGCCGAATCCGGAGCGTTAACGCCGGGCGGAAGTTCCATGATTCGGATGTTGCGGAAGTAAATTTTGGCACCTTCGGATTCGACGCAGATGTAGCCCTTCTTCCTGGTGCTGCGGCTGATGCCGTTGACGAATTTGCCGTTGACGGAGAGTTTCAACACGCCGTCGATTGCCACCACGTCGTAGGTATTCCATTCGCCGCGGGGCTTGCAGCGGTTTTCGATCGACATGCTGCGTTCGCCACGCGGATTGTCGGGCGTGGTTTTGACTTTGCCGACGCCGAAGAGTTCGCCATGCACATAGGCGACGGGAGGTACGACACCGTTCTTCGTGTTGAGTTTGGGCCAGTCGAGTTCGAGCATCTGGACTTCGACGCCATCGGGGAAGGGGCTGCCGGGGTTGGCCTGCGCGCCGCTCCAGAGGAACATGCCGGAGTTGCCGCCGGGTTCGGTGTGCATCCACTCGACGTGGAGGACGAAGTTCTCGTACTCGCGCGCCGTGCGCATGACGCCGGTGGGGTGTCCGGAGCAGACGAGCATGCCGTTCTCGACGCTCCAGGTGTCGGGAGCGGTGTTGACGTTGACCCATCCGGCAAGGTCTTTGCCATTGAAGAGGTCGTGTAATTCGGGTAGGGATTGGCCGCGCATGGCGATGGCGAGGAGCGCGAGACCTAGCGGGAGAGCGATTCGGGACATCGCAGTGATTCTATCAGCGCGAGGGTACAATCGTCTGAGACATGGCGAACATTCTGGCGATCCACGCGCATCCCGACGATGTGGAGTTTCTGGCAGGCGGTACGATGGCGCTGCTGGCGGACCGGGGGCATGCGTTGACGATCGCGACGTTCACGCCGGGCGATTGCGGGTCGAAGGAAATGGGGCCGCAGGAGATCGCGGCGGTGCGGCGCGGGGAGGCGGCGAAGGCGGCGGCACGAATCGGCGCGCGGTATGTGTGCCTGGAGTTCAGCGACCTGGCGATCTTCAACGACGATGCGGCGCGGCGCAGGGTGACCGAAGCGCTGCGCGAGGCGCGTCCGGAACTGGTGCTGACGTCGTCTCCGGTGGACTATCATTGCGATCACGAGGCGGCCAGCAGACTGGTTCGGGACGCGTGTTTCGCGGCGCCCGCTCCGAATTACGCGTCGGGCACGGCGGCGCCCCTGGCGCACATTCCGCACTTGTATTTCATGGATCCGGTGGAGGGGAGGGATCCCGAGGGCAAGGTGGTGGAGCCCGATTTCGTGGTGGACATCGGCGCGGCGTTCGTGCGCAAGCGCGATATGCTGGCGGAGCACGCGAGCCAGCGGGTTTGGCTGCAGCAGCATCACGGGGTGGACAGCTACCTGGATGAGATGGAAAAGTGGACGCGCGCGCGGGGCGCTCTGGCGGGGCGTGAATTCGGCGAGGGATTCCGCAGATATCGCGGACATGCGTATCCGCAGAGCGGGTTGCTGGAGGAGTTGCTGGGCGGCGTAGTCTGTTCTGGCTCTAGCGCTGAGAACGTCGGATAATAGTGGTATGGCTGATCGCGTTGTCATGAGCCGGCTGGTCCGTCGAGAAGATGCAGGCAGGGAGTTCGACGTGGAGTTCTGGCAGAGACTCGGCGACGAGAAGATTTTTGCAGCCGCGTGGGACCTTGTGGTGACGGCCGCATCCATTCGAGGCGTCAGTGACGATCAACTCAGACTACGTCGAGATATTGCAGTGTTTCGTGGAAGAGACGGTTCGGTTTCTAGTAGTCGGCGGATACGCGGTAATCAAATACTCGGAACCGTACACGACGAAGGATCTGGCCTTGTGGATCGCACGCAATCGGGAGAACGCTGAGTACACGTATCGAGCTCTGGCTCGTTTCGGCGCACCGCTTGGAGATCTATCGGTTGACGACCTCCTCAATCCCGACCTGGTCTACCAACTTGGAATCGAGCCGGTTCGAGTCGATGTAATGTGTTTCGTCTCGGGACTGGATTTCGATGCGGCATGGAAACGACGCGACCGGATGATGTATGGAGGGCTTGAGGCGCCGGTCCTCTGCATAGAAGATGCGAGTTCCTCCAAGAAAGCATCGGGCAGGCCGAAGGATCTGATTCAGGCGTCCGAATTGGACCGGATCATCAGGCAGCGGCGGCAGCCTTGATCAGGCTGCCGCGTTGGACGGCGTGAAAGACCAGTTAGCCACCGCTCCCTCACGGTCGCGGCTCTGATTTGGTCGCGGCTCTGATTTGGTCGCGGCTCTGATTTGGTCGCGGCTCTGCTGGATGTTCGGTTCTCCGGGCAGACAGGGACTGTCCTACTGCAGCGCGAACATGTAGAGTGCACCGGCTCCGGTGAAGAGCATGTGCTGCTTGCCGTCCAACATGAAGGTTTCGGGCGGGCTCGACAGGCCGCCGATTTGCGAATACCAGATCGCCTTGCCGGTGGCTGCGTCCCAAGCTTCCACATTCTGGCCGTTGCTTAGGAAGAGGAGGCCGCCGGCCGTGGTGAGCAGGCCGGAACTGCCTCCATTGATTTCGTGGCGCCAGACGATCTTGCCGGTTTTGTAATCGATGGCGATGATGTGCGTGCCCCAATTCAGGTTGGCGCCTCCGCCGGTGCCGCCGAGACCCATGGAGCCTCGCGGATCGGGATCCATCAGGTAGCTGATGCGCATGGTGTTCTGTTCGTGGATGTAGAACAGGCCGGTGTCCGGCGAGAAGGTGGGCGGCGGATAGTTGGTGACGTCGGCGTTGACCAGGGCGCCGGCGATGATGGCGTCCTTGTTCGGATTGCGCTTGGGCTGGCCCTTGGCATCGAGGCCGGAAGCCCAATTGTTGACGAGGCCGAATTTGCTGGTCAGCAGGTGCTCGCCGGTGACGCGGTCGAGGACGAAGAAGTAGCCGTTGCGCGTACCGGTCATGACGAGCTTGCGCGGACGGCCGTTGAATGGCATGTCGGCGAGGATCGGGGTTTCGGTGGAATCCCAATCGTGGGTGTCGTGGGGTGAAGTCTGGTAATACCAAGCCATCTTGCCGGTGTCCACGTTGACGGCGATAAGCGAGCAGGTGAAGAGATTGTCGCCCTCTCCGCGGCCCGTGGTGTAGGCGGGCGTGGGGTTGCCGGTGCCGTAAATGTAGAGGTGTGTTTCAGGATCGTACGAGCCCGGAATCCAGGTGGTGCCGGCGCCGTGGCGCGCGGCATCGAGGCTGGCCCAGGTTTCGATTCCCGGATCGCCGGGGTTCTGCGGCGTGGAGTATAGGGTCCACTGGAGGTCTCCCGTTTCCGGATCGAAGCTCTTAATGTAGGCGGGCGAATCCATATCGTTGCCGGTGCCGACGATCACGTGATTGCCGAGGATCATGGGTGCATTGGAGGAGAAGTACTGCTGGTCGAAGGAGGCGATTTCCTTCTTCCAGACTTCCTTGCCGGTCTTGGCATTCAGGCAGACCACCCAATCGTCATGCAGCTCGAAGTAGATGTAGTTGTGCCACATGCCGAGGCCGCGCGTCTGCAGGCTGGTGCCGCCGCGGGTCTTCCAGTAGTAGTGCCAGAGGATGGCGCCGTCGCGCGCGTCGATGGCCCAGACGTTGTCGGGCGATGACGCGTAGATGATGCCGTCTACGTAGAGAATGCCGCCGCCGAGGCGCGCGGGTCCGCAGTTATTGGCATCTCCGGTGCCTAGGCCGCCGATGATGAGGGGCGCGGCTGCTCCGCCGCCACCGCCGCGTCCGCCACCACGGCCGCCGCCGCCGGCCGCCGCGTTCGCATCGGTACCGGTGGGGCCGCAGGAAGTGGTAATGCCGGCATTGACCCACTTCAGGCCGAGGTTCTTGACGGTGTTGGTATTGACGAGCTTAAGGGCGCTAAAGCGCTTGCCGGTAAAATCGCCCGAATAGCTGGTCCACTGATCTTTGAGCGCCTTCAGGGCGTCGGCGGGATCGAGGCCGCCCTGTGCGTGCACGAGGGCCGGCGCGAACAGCAGGGATGTGATGAGGAGTAGTTTGGTCATCGTCGGAGTCTCATTTCAAGGTGGCCAGGAAGGCGGTTACGTCGTGCATGTTCTTGTTCTCAGGATCGTCCAGAGCGAGGACCATTTTCTTGTGCGCGTCATTCGGGTCCTTGACTTCGACCTTGGGGACGTCGCCATTGCGGGCGATGGATTTGCGGGTGCCGTCGGCCAGCGTGAGGACTACCAGGAAGTCGTCTTTGCGGACCAGTCTGCCTTCGAACTTCTTGCCGTCGGGCATGGTGACGGTGGCGGCGTTGCCCGCGCCTCCGCCGCCGCGTCCGCCGAAGGGATTGGCGGCGCCGGCGCCGGCCACCCATGCGTTCTGCAGGGCTCGCGGATCGGGATACTTGGCGGCGTAGCCTTTGAGGTCGCCGGTGATGGAATGGCAACTGGCGCAGCCCTTGGCGAAGTATGCCTCACCGGCCTTGGCGTCGCCGACCAGGATGTTGAGTGTCATGCCGGCGGG
>JBDTPR010000476.1:0-5560 GCA_039932635.1 Candidatus Solibacter sp. | reverse complement strand
GCCTTCGGTGTCCGGAAAGAGTGTATCGAGTAAAGTCATACGCGCCTTCGTGAACCTGCTGCATGAAGGGCAATTCCGAGTATAGGAGCCCGCCAGTCTTCAATACGCGGCGCATTTCCCCGGCCACGTCGAATCCCGCCACGGGGGCGGGGCGGCCCATCAGGCCCTGTAGCTTGATGGAGGTGGATTTCAGTTTCGCCTCTGCCAGCCGCACCGAATTCTGGAACTGCCGCGCCGCCACCTGGGTACGCACTAACTCGACCTTGGCCAGGTCTCCAGCGCGTACACGTGTCGCATTCACTTCCACGATGCCTTGAAAAACCTGCAGATTCTCGCGCGCCAGTGCCAGGTTGTCCTTAGCCTGCTGCATGTCCACGAAGCCATTCTCCACGTCAAGCACCAGCGCGCGCGTGGTATTCAGCAACTGCAACTGCGCCACTTCCTTCGCGGTTCGCGCCACCTCCACCCGGCGATCTCGTTTGCCGCCGCGCTCCAGCGTGAAATCGGTGCGCAGGTTGTATTCGGTCGGCCCGCCCTGATTATCGCGGCTGAACGCGCGCAGCATATCGATGTAATCCAGCCCCGCGCTCACCACCGGATTCGGTCGCAATCTCGCGGTCGCGATGCGGGCATCCGCGAGGCTGAGATTGAAGCGCTCGGCCAGGAGGTTGAGGTTGTGGTCCACCGCTTCCTGCACTGCTTGCGCGATGGTGACCGAATTGGGCGGTGAGTCCGCCGGTTGTGCGGCCATGGCGCCGGCCGCCAGCGCGCACGGGACAATACCAGTGCGCACTAGAATACGTAGCACTTGAAATGTTTTCACGAAGATCCTCCTCCGCAAGGCGCGGAGCATGACAACGAACCAGCGGCAGCGCACACTAAGTCGCGCGGCCGCACAAGGGCTGGAAATTATTTCACGGGGTGAGGAGGACTACGAAAGAGGCGGGGCGCGACCTGCATAGCAATCCGCCGACCGCGAACAAGTGGCGACGCGCAGGGAAAGAGAGACTGCCACGCAGGAGATCGTGAGCAGGAACAGATAAAAGCCGCTGACCTGGAAATTCTCGAGCGTCTCCAGCAGGCGGGCCAGTTGCAGATTGCCTTTTTCCTGGCGCTCGTCCTGCGGCGCGCTACCGAAACCTCCGGTCTGCGACGTCGGTACTTGCAGCAACGAAAAATGAAAAAGGTCGTCTGAATCGCTAATGCTGGGGAAGATCGCCACTGCCATCAGGCAGACGGCGAAGAGGCGTTGAAAGGAACTACATGAACCCGCCTTGCGGCTTTTGTTAGATCCGCTGCGGAACTCGACCCGGACAATCCACGCAATCGCGGCCAGTGTAATGGCGGCCCACAGCAGATTGAGCGCTACGTCCAGGTGCATCGAAAACCCAGTAGTTTTCAGAATACCCTAGCCCGTCGCGCCCGGTCGCTGGAAAATTCCCCCAGGAAAATTCCAGCGTGCCATCTCTATAGGTTAGCCGGTAACGTCAATCCGCTCTTCATCAGCGCGCGCTGCATCAGTGAGACCGCCGTAATTTCCGGTACCGCGCGCGAAATCGAAATCTCGGAGACCAGCATGTGGCGCGCGCGATCCAGCATCTTCTTCTCGCGGAAAGAGAGGGGTTTATCAATGTGAATCTGCAACAATCCCTTGAAAACCTCTGCGGCCTTCAATAGATCTCCGCTCTGCATCTTGTCGCTGTTCTGCTTGAAGCGTACTTTCCAGTCCGGATTGGTTTCACACCAGCCGATGGCAAGGTAAGAAAGAATACGCGAAATTTCGCGATCCTTCGTTACCCTTCGCAAACCGATGTTCGCCGCATTGGAAAGCGGAACCAACACCGTCATGCTGCAGCCAAACCGCAGCAGGTAGAACTTTTCGAATGCGGCACCGAAAGTACGGGTGCTTATATTTTCGATGGTCCCAACACCTTGGTTAGGATAAACCACCTTCTCGCCGATTTGAAAGGTCATACGGGGTCCCCCACAAACCACCGCCAACGAGTGCTTGTTTACAAAATGGTGTAACGACCCTAAATACTACGCCCGTCGACAGTCAGTGTCAAGGGGGTGTGTATCAAAACTCATCAATCCTGCTGATGAAATGAGGGAGTTTACAACGCTATGCCCACAGATCGAAAGATAACTCCCAAATCCGATCAACATACGGTAGGATGCGGCGATTCGGCCCAATACACCCCTTCCAGGTGTATACTAGAATGAGATCCGGAGGTATGTTTCTGGACGCCGTATTTCTTAGTCGCCGGCGCCAACTTCGTGTTCATCTTCCGCGTGCAATCCGCGCTCCGCAAGCAGAAGACGCCGCAAACTTCGCAGGTCGTTCAGAATTCGGCGGCTGGTGGTGATGTGCAGATTTAGTTTTGCGAGATTGTATGAAACCAGCAGGAGCGCCTCCTTGCGGCGATCCGCATGTTCCACTTCCGCGGCGGCGATTTCTTCCTCAACGTCGCGCCTGGCTTCATTTACTGCTTCCGCAAGCATGCGCACATATTCGTGCGAACCCTCGATGCTGTCAAATGGCGTTTCGGCTTTATGGCTCATGAATCCGCCTCGATCCCGACCGCCCGACTCTGCCGGTGGCCCTGCTGAACATTAAGTGCTATTCATTCTCGCATAATCGTAACGTTACCGAAATGGGTAATCTGGTAGCTTCGGGAGCCACGAACAACGGCCCAAATGTATGCAGCAAACCTTGCGAGTCGTAGTGGTGGATGATGAGGAACTTGCGCGCGGATACCTGTGTGAGCTAATAGCCATTCACCCGGATCTGCAGGTGGTGGCGCAATGCGCCAATGGTTTCGAGGCCGTCAAAGCGATTGCCGAAACCTCGCCCGACTTGCTCTTCCTCGACGTCCAGATGCCCAAACTGGATGGCTTCGAGATGCTGGAATTGGTGGATCCCGCGCAGGCGCCCGTGGTCATCTTCGTCACCGCCTACGACCAATACGCCATGCGCGCATTCGACGCGCAGGCGGTGGATTACCTGCTCAAGCCGTTCAGCACGGAGCGCTTCGAGCGCGCCCTGGAACGCGCTCGAACACGCTTGGGCGAGCGCCGCGCCTTGCCCGAAATCGCAGTGCAAGCCCGCGCCGGCGCCGAGCGTCCGCAGCGCATCGTGGTGAAGGACGGCGCCCGGGTCCACGTAATTCCCGTGGGGCGGCTGGACTACGTGACCGCGGAAGACGATTACGTCGCGCTCCACAGCGAGGGCAAAAGCTACCTCAAGCAACAGGCGATTGCCGCACTCGAAGAGGTGCTCGACCCGGCCTGTTTCGTGCGCATTCACCGCTCCGCAATCGTGAACCTGGAGCGCGTGGCGCGCATCGAGCCGTACGGAAAAGAGAGCCGCGTCGCCATCCTCGCGGACGGCACGCGCCTGCCGGTGAGCCGCACCGGCTACGCGCGACTGCTGGAAGCTATGGGCGATTCGCAGGGGAATCGCAACTCCACCCGGTAGACGCCCTCGTGCGCGCCGGCCTGCATCTCGGCGGCCGCCCCGTAGCGCAGTTCCAGCCGTCGGCGCACCTGAACCAGGCCCACGCCCAGCCGATTGGCGGGCGGCGAATCGGAATCGAACGCGTTCTCCACGGCCACCCGGACGATATCGCCCGAGCGCTCCACAGAGAGGCGTATGCGGCCGCCTTCCACCAATCCCGCGACGCCGTGCTTCACCGCATTTTCGATTAGCGGCTGCAGCAGCAGGACGGGTACGGCGCACTCCCGGCAGGACTCCTGTATGTCTTCGCTGAATTGCAGCCGGGCGCCGAAGCGCACCTTCTCCACTTCGAGATAGCTGCGCGTCAGCGCCAATTCCTCGCTCAGCGGCACGCTCTCGCGTTCTCCCAGGCCCAGGCTGCTGCGCAGAAAATCGGAGAGGCGCACGCACATCTCGCGGGCGCGCTGCCCGTCCTGCGTCGAGAGTGCGGCAATCGAGTGCAGGCTGTTGAACAGGAAGTGCGGATTGATCTGCATGCGCAGGGCGTGGAGCTCGGCATCGCGGGCCAGTGAGTGGGCTTCGGCCGCTTGCAGTTCGGCTGCGCGCGACGCCTCGGCCGCGATCGCCGTGTAATGCACGCCGGCGGAGAGCAGGTAGATCAGGATACCGGCGGCGAACAGCAGGCCGGGCCATGCGACAGGCTGGCCGAGCACGCGAGCCATCACCCATGCCGCGCCAGTGAAAAGCGCGCTCGCGGTTGCCGCTGCCATGGTCCATGTGGCGGTCAGCATGGCTAGTCCGGCGGCGCGCAGGGGTTGCACCCGGCAGATCGGCCATGCCGAAAGGCACACGAACGCGAAGAGCAGGCAGGCAGGCGCGAGTTGCGCCGCGTTAGTGGTCCACGAGGCGCTGCCCGAAGACCATAACAGGTAATCCAGCAGCGCCAGAATAGGCAGCCACCCGGCGAGATACAGCAGCATGCGCGCGGGTTTGGCCAGAATGGGATGCATGCGTCAATGCCGTAGTGTCAATTTTTGAATTCGATGCCGCCGAACATCGCCGAGCCCTTGACGTAGATTCGCTTGACACCCGGCACATCGGCATCGGGCTGCACGCATTTGTTATCGACTCCGCCGAAGATGGCGGCCACCTGTGTGATCACGATCCAATTCTGGGGCATCTTGAATTCCACGCCGCCGAAGATCGCGCTGACGTCGATTGTCGCCGAGTCGGCTCGCATCGACGCGCGCCGCAGGTCGATTTCGATGCCACCGAACATCGCCGAAGCGTAGCCTCCGCGGAAGTCGTCGGTGGTGAGCTTCCGCGAGACACCGCCGAATATTGCGTACTCGTTCAGAGACCCATCGATATCGGCCGCGGTGGCAGGCGCGCGCGGCGTAGCCAGCCGCGTATACAGCATGAGAATCCCCGCACCGATCAGAATCAGCGGCCAGAAGTCATGCCAGGAAATCCGCACGAGTTCCAGCGTGTTGGCAAGAAAGAGCGCACCCGCGACCACCATAATTCCGCCCGTGACTTGTGTGCCCGTATGTTGCGCATCCACCATTTTGACCAGGCCGACGGCGATCAGGATGACCGGCCAGTAGCGCCACAGATCATGAATGACAACGATGTCCATGTTGCGCAGCAGCAGCAATACGCCGATGCCGATGACGATAATCGCGGGAATGATTCCTCGTGCCCGCCAATCTTCTTGGGTGTGCATGAGATCAGCGTACGGCGCGCGGGTCGCTGAGTCCCGCGGTAATCGGTGAACGCCGGAGAATTACCGGCGAACGCAGCCGGGCATCCGGGCAGGCGTATCCAGCTTCAGCAGTGCCGACATCTTGCGGTCGAATTCCTGCGGCGCGAAGCGTCGCGCCCACGCCTGCAATTCGGCCGGGCGCAGCGTGGCTTCCAGCGCATCGAGTTGCTCGATCGCGTCAAGCAGTCCCGCGGGATGGTCGTAGAGTATCCCGCCGAACGACGGCACCGTTTCCAGCGCACCGCCACGCGCCAGCGCAATCACCGGCTTGCCGCTGGCCAGCGCCTCCACCGGAGTCATGCCGAAATCCTCCTCGCCGGGCATCAGGAACGCGCGGC
>JBDTPR010000475.1:0-5581 GCA_039932635.1 Candidatus Solibacter sp. | reverse complement strand
CGCCGAAGGTCACGGCTGGTGGGTTGATCTCGACTTGGAGAAATTTTTCGATCGACGCCACACGCTGATCACGGAACTCGCCGAGTCTGGGGCCGGGGACGAGATGTTCATGAGCATCGCCGGGAACGCCCCGCGCCCTGCTCTCGCGCTACTCCCACGTCAGGATGGAAGCGAAGCGGCGGGCGCTCGACGCGAATCGCCTGGTGCGGGACTTGAAGGCGGGGCGCGGCGACAAGGCGGCGGCGCAGCCTCCGCCTGCACCCTGATAAAGTGGGCGCGGAGGCCCTCATGTACAAACTAATCTGCGCGCTGGTGCTCTGTATGCCGTTCGCGTTTGCCGCCGACATCACCGGCACCTGGCAATTCACTGTTGAGACAAGCCAAGGCTCCGGGTCGCCGACTGTGGCACTGAAACAGACCGGCGATCAGCTAACCGGCACCTTCAACAGTCAGGTCCTCGGTGAGTGCAAGCTCACGGGGACGGTCAAGGGCAGTGTCGTCGAGTTCGGGTTCGCTGGCGACGCAGGCGGCCAGACCATCAAAGTGAGTTTCAAGGGCACGGTGGAGACCCCCACCGCCATGAAAGGCACCGCCGTGTACGCGGGGATCGACGATAGCGCCAAGTGGTCGGCAACCAAGAAGTGAACTCCCCGGACTCCGTACCTGATCGGCACGGTCGCGCCCACCACTGCGCGGGTGATGGGCGGCGCGTTCAGGAAGCAGTGATGCTGGTGCCACGGCGGCAGGAGTTCGTGGGATTTCATGCGGCGTCGATTGCTGCCGTGGCAGCGCCGATTCTGCCTATGAGTTCCGCTCAAGAGCTTGCCTCACACGCATCAGCCCGTCGCCTTTGTGGACCACCTTCGTAGTGTCATGCGAATAGTCTGTCAGCAGTCGCCCCTTGCTCTCGTGCAGTAACGATCGCCAGTCCCCTGCCAATATGTACGCGGCGTTTGCTTTGACGGGGCATTCCAACACGATGGAGCGGGACCATTGAAATTCGATTACTATATAGCCACGCCACCCGCTGTCGCCAACCCAGTACGTAATCGGATCGAGCGTGCTGAGACTGATTATCCGCTGTTTATCCTCCCTGTCGCCCAATACATGCTGCGCATCACCGCGTGCGTAATACTCGATCACGTCGCTGGTTTTCCACGCGCCTTTTGGCAGAAACTCGAATGGGAGATGCTTCACGAAGACACCGTCAAAATCGCATAGCGGTTCATCGGTGCTTGGGACTGTCATTTGTTCACGAGCCGGATGAAGTCGGCTTCGGTAAGATCGTGCACCAGGCGGACGGCGCTTCCGATAGGGTTCTGCCGTTCCCGGCCAGTGTACGGGTCGACTCACGCAATCTGGTTTCATTGCTGGGAATCGAGGCACTCACGACCGCACAATCCCTCATGCGGCGTATGATTGAGTCTAATGAGGCCCTTCGGAGCAGTTCGCATTTTGTTGGCAGTTGCTTTCCTGTCGCCGCTGGTTGGTCAGCCGCGAGCTTACCTCAAAATGGAAATCGACCCCAAGAGCCGCATGGTACGGCTGTCGGACGAAGTGTCGGTTCGGAGGGGCTTGCCCGCAGGGGCATATTTCGCAGTGTGGCCGTCCTGGAATAATCGACCGAGTAGTTCCCATCGGCCCGGACAAAACCGTCTGTCATCTTGAATACTTCCACATAAGAAGGGACTCTCTGCTGCCCTTGTTGCTTTCCTAAAGACCCCGTGAGGTTGCCGCAGGTTGCCTGACACGCGAGCGAAGCCTTCACCGCTACCATAACCGCAAACCCGGTCAGCCGTAGACACTGGCAGCGTCTCATGCCGGTTGCGACCGCTCAGTTCCGCTCGGAACGGGAAACGGCGTTCGGGGAAGGGTCGGCGTCTCAGGGCGCGCCGCAACACGCTTCCCCCAACGCGACTTCCGGGGCCCGTGATGGAAGGCGAGCCGCAGAATCACATTCGTAAACGCTACGCCGTTACCAGCGGATCTACCGAATCCCCGAGGATTGCGATGCGACGGAGTATTTAACCCATGAAGACAATGGCTTACATGTCAGCGATTCGCGGATCGGCGGCCTCCACCAAATTCCGCGAAGGCGGCGCGCCTGCATTGACATGAATCGTATAACTCTCACCGTCGTCGACCAAGGAGATCTCCCGTTCAGACCGTTCACCGCCGTTTTCCACCTCGATCCGATACTCGGTTCGCCCATACCGGAAAGTCAGGACGTAACCTGGCCAGTTCTCAGGAATTACGGGTTCGATGCGCAGACGGCCCCCCCGCAGCTTGAACCCCAGGACTTCCTCAAGCCACACCCGGTACATCCATGCCGCCGAACCGGTGTACCACGTCCAGCCTCCGCGCCCTATCTCACCCTCGAGGGAATAAACATCGGCAGCCACAACGTAAGGCTCAGTCCGATAGACCCCATACTCCTCCGGCGTCCGTGAATGCTCGATCGGATTCAGCATCTGCAGAATTTTGACGGCGCGATCGCCGTCCTTGAGGCGCGCGAACGCCATTGCAACCCATAACGCCGCGTGTGTGTATTGGCCTCCGTTCTCGCGCACACCCGGCGGATATCCCATGATGTAGCCGGGGTTCGGGTTGGACTTGTCGAAGGGCGGAGTGAAAAGGAGCACGAGTTTTTCTTTCTCGCGAATGAGCTGGTCTTCGGCCGAACGCATCGACATTGCCGCGCGGTCCGGGTTTCCGGCCCCGCTGATGACAGACCACGATTGTGCTATCGAGTCGATGCGTGCCTCCTCATTTTGGCGCGAGCCCAGCGGCGTTCCGTCATCGAAGAAGGCCCGCAGATACCACTCACCGTCCCAGGCCTCGCGCTCCACCACCGCAGCGAGTTCGTCCGCGCGCTTGCGGCACCAGGAGGCAAAATCCGGCTCGCCGCGGCCCGCGCATACCCCTGCGAACTTCTTCAAAACATCCACCAGAAACCAGGCCAGCCAGACGCTCTCGCCTTTACCCTTATCGCCGACGCTGCTCATGCCGTCGTTCCAATCGCATGAGCCCATCAGAGGCAAGCCATGAGGCCCGGATGTGGCACCCTTCTCGACAGCCCGGCGGCAGTGCTCGAACAGAGTCGCCTGGGCGGTCGAAACAGACGGGGCGAAATAGGCTTCGTGCTCATTCTCCTTCAGGCGCGGTCCCTCTAGAAACGTTGTGGAGACATCGAGAATGCCATCGTCGCCGGTGACATCGACGTATTGACACACGGCGAACGGGAGCCACAACAGATCGTCGGAACACAGGGTACGAACGCCCGCTCCCGAAGGAAGATGCCACCAATGCTGGACGTCTCCTTCGGTGAATTGCCGCGACGCGGCGCGCAAGATCAGCTCGCGCGCGATCGGCGCCGCGGAGTAAAGAAGCGCGAGCGAATCCTGCAACTGGTCTCGAAAGCCGTACGCGCCGCTCGATTGATACAGCGCGCTACGTCCCCAAATGCGGCAGCTCAGGGCTTGATAGAGCAGCCAGCGATTCAACATCAAATCCACCGAAAGAACCGGTGTCTTGACCTGAATGGTGGTCAGGAGATGATCCCACCACTCCCGCGTCTCCTGGATGGCCCGCTCCACGTTTTCCGGATCGCGGTATTGGGCAATCAGGCGTCTGGCGTGTTCCACATCGTCCGCCTGCCCAAGCACAAGGATCAAGGTCTGTTCCTGCCCGGGTTCGAGGTCGAATTTGGTTTGCAGCGCGCCGCACGGATCCAGGCCGGGCCCGGTGCGCTTGGACAGGGATTCCCGGCCCAACGCCTCGGGGGCTTCCACCGAGCGGTTGCGCCCCAGGAATTCGGTGCGATCCCCTGTGTAGGACGACGGCGCGGGGGACATGGCCGCGAATGCCACCCGCCCTCCAAAGTCCAAATGATAGGGATTGCGCGCGAACAACGCTTTCGCTTTCTCATCCCAGGAGGATGCGATGTGCATCTGTGTCGCCTCGCGATCCGCGCCAAGCACGAACTCCGAATACGAGGTCACGGAGAGGCGCCGTTTTTGAGAGGACCCATTCCTGATGCGTAGACGCTGGATCCGCACCGGATCGGCCCTCTCGGCGTGTACCGGCACAAAAGTCATCAGCGTTTGTTCCAACGCGTGACTGTTGTGTTCGAAGTCCGTGTATCCCTGCCCGTGCCGGACGCGATACGCGTCGAGTTCGCGCACCGGCTGCGGCGTGGGTGTCCAAAACGCTCCACTGTCTTCATCGCGAATATAAATGGCCTCGGCGGCAGAATCCGAAATCGGATCGTTATTCCACGGCGTCAACCGGTTTGACTGGCTGTTGCCGTACCAGCAGCAGCCCGAACCGGCTTCACTCATGAGCACGCCGAACACCGGATTCGCCATCACATTGATCCAGGGGGCCGGCGTTAGTGCATTCGGGCCGAGGTAGATGGCATACTCGCGCCCGTCCGGCGTGAAGCCTCCAACACCGTTGAAGTAGGGAAGCTCCAGGAAAGGCAACGGCCTGGAAGGTTGTTCGGTGCGCCGCCCGGTCTGCAACAGCGGCGGCAGAGAAGCGCCTTCCGGAGGAAGGGTGAGCTGCTTCGCCAGGGTTCCGCTCACGGCACCCATGGTGGCCTGCGATACGGCGAGAATCAGGTTCAGATCATCCTGAGACATCTGATCTGTCTTGAGCAGAAACACGCCCCCGGACGGTTTCCCCGCAGTGTGCAGCGAGTGCGATTCCACCATTCGTAGCAACTGCTGGTGGAGTGGCTGATCATAGCTCGCAGGCTCGCTGTTGAGGATCACCAGGTCCGCTGTAAAGCCGCGCAGCCGCCAGTACGTTTGAGCCACCAGCAGTTCACGCACCAGAGGAAGACCTTGCGGATCATCGACCCAGACGGTCGCTATCGGGAGGTCCCCGGAAATGCCGTGAGCCCAGAGCTTCGACTGCGGTTGCCTGTTGTTGCGCAAGCGCTCCGCCGGGGCGCGCAGCCGGATGTTCGGATACAGGAGATGGCTGGCAAGCTCGGTAAAGCGCAACGCCGCATCGCTCTGAATGCCGAGGTAGCGGTATTCAAGCTGAGCAGTGGACCAGGCCAGTTCGAACGCGCGGCTGCAAACATCGGCATCGCGGTATTTGGCGATCAGGCGCATCAGGTCCTCACGCGATGCAGCCGCTACGGTAACCAGTGTGATCTGTGTTTGCTGCCGCGGTTCCAGCAAAACGCGCTGCCGCAGGACGAACGCCGGATCCAGCACGTATCCGGCAGTCTGGTCCAGTGAAAGGGCGGGGTCGCGCCAGGTGCGTCCCCGCCCCAGGACTCGTGCGCGGTTGGTTTCGTACTCGAATGCGCTCTCCGGGTTACCAGCGATCAACTGCGCGACCCAGATGGGCGATTCATCGGAAGAGCGCGGACGGCGCCATGCGAGCAGGGCGCGCTGATCATCCAGCGCCTCGGTCTGGATAAACAGCTTATTAAAAGCTGGATGCGCGCGATCCGCGCCATGGGGCGCCAGGCTCAATTCAGCGGCGCTGGTCAACTCGATCGTCCGTGTTCGTGACCCCTGATTGCTAAGCGTAATCCGGCGAATCTCCGCGTCATCTTCCGGCG
>JBDTPR010000474.1:0-5582 GCA_039932635.1 Candidatus Solibacter sp. | reverse complement strand
TTTTCGACCGCATGGCGGCTGATTACGACGCGCAGTGGACCGCGACGCCGGTGGGCAGGGCGCAACGCGATCAGGTGTGGCGGGTTTTGGATGCGATGTTTCCGAGCGGTTCGCGGGTGCTCGATGTGGGGTGCGGCACGGGCGAAGATGCGCTGCATCTGATGGCGCGCGGTGTTGACGTGCTGGCGGTGGATGCGTCGCAGGCGATGGTGGCGATTGCGCAGTCGCAGGGCGTGGCGACGGAGGTGCGGCGCGCGGAAGATCTGGTGGAGTTGGCGGGTACATTCGATGGCGCGATTTCGAATTTCGGCGCTTTGAATTGCGTCGCCGATCTGCCGTCGGTGGCTCGCGAGTTGGGGCGCGTGGTGCGTCCCGGCGGCCGGGTCGCGATCTGCCTGATTGGACGATGCTGTTTGTGGGAGAGCTTGTACTTCGGGCTCCGAATGCAATTCAGGAAGGCGTTTCGGCGGCGCCGAGCGTCGTCGTATCGCGGGATGACGGTGTATTACCCCACGGTGGCGGAAGTCCGCGCGGCATTCGCGGAGGGATTTGAGTTGGGGGAGTGGAGAGGTGTGGGGCTGCTGGTGCCGCCGTCGTATGTCAAGCTTCCGTCTGGTGTAGTGCGCGCGCTGGCTGCGTGCGATCGCGTGTTGGCGGGCCTGCCGTTGTTGCGCGCGATGGCCGACCACCGTCTTTTTGTGCTGGTGAGAAAGTGATGCAGGCAGGCATCCGCCAGCGTTTCCTCGACGATTACATTCGCATACGCCATGCGGAGGGCCGCGGCTCGCAGGATGCCGACTATTATTTCGCTTTGCCTTTTCGCGATGTCACCGGGCGGCTGCAGGATCAGTGGACCATCCGCGGCAAGAGCTTTCGCTATCTGCAGGCGCGCGTGCTGCCGGGAATCGAGAAGCAATACGGGCGGCACTTGCGCATCGCCGATCTGGGTGCCGGGAATTGCTGGCTCTCTTACCGGCTCGCGCTGCGCGGCCACCGGCCTATCGCGATCGACATTCTGGGCGATCCACTCGACGGGCTCGCCGCGGGGCGGCACTATCAGGACCGCACGCCATTTCCACGCGTCAACGCGGAGTTCGACGATCTGCCGTTGGCCTCGGGCAGTCTCGATCTGGCGATCTACAACGCGTCCATACATTACTCGACGGACTACCGGCGCACGCTCTCCGAGATTCGCCGCGTACTGCGTCCCGGGGGCACGTTCCTGATCGTGGATTCGCCGGTGTACCAGCGCCGCGAGCACGGTGAAATGATGGTGCAGGAGCGCCACCGTCAATTCGAGAAGACTTACGGGTTCGCCTCCGACACGCTGAGCAGCATCGAGTATTTCGACGTGCAGATGTTGGCGGAACTGGGCAGCGAGCTGGGAATTTCGTGGAAGATCCACCGGCCGTGGTATGGCTGGCAATGGGCGCTGCGCCCCTGGAAGGCGCGGTGGCGCGGCAAGCGTCCACCTTCGAATTTTTGGATTCTGGCCGGCAGGTTCGACGCATGATTCTTCTCTTTCATCCACGCAGCACGAAGCCGAAGAATCGACGGCTGCCGCTCTCCGTGCTCTACCTGGGCGCCGTGTTGGAAGACCGCGAGGAGTACGAGATCGTGGACGGGAATGCGGATCCCGATCCGTGGGCCACGATCGATGGGCTGATGCGGCGGAATCGCGTGGAACTCTTCGGCGTTTCGGTGATGCCGGGGCCGCAGTTGTTGCAGGCGGTCGAGGTGTGCCGCGCGTTCCGTGAGAAGTATCCGCCGGTGCCGATCGTGTGGGGCGGCTACTTCGCGTCGCTATACACCGAAGCGTCGTTGAATGCGAGGTACGTGGATTTCGTGGTGAAGGGCCAGGGCGAGGATACGCTGCTCGACCTGCTGGAGGAACTGCGCGGCGCGCGCGATTACTCACGGGTTCGGGGGCTCTCGTTCAAGGACCAGTTCGGACTGCACGTGCACACGGCGGAGCGGCCGCTGCGCTCGCCGGACGATTTTCCGTGGGTCCCCTACCATCGCATGGACCCCGCGAAATACCTGGCGCGCACGTTTTTGGGCTCGCGAACGGCGGTGCACCAGGCCAGCATCGGCTGTCCCTTCCGCTGCAATTTCTGCGGCGTGGTGCCGGTTTACGATCGCGAGAAGATGGAATCGCCGGCGCGCACGGCCGCGATTCTGACACACCTGCAAACGCAGTACGGCATCAACGCGGTGCAGTTTTACGACAACAATTTCTTCCTGCGCGAGGATCACGCGCGCGAGCTTGCGGACCGGATCGCGCCGCTGAAATTACGCTGGTGGTGCGAGGCCCGCGTCGATATCGTGCTGGGATATTCGGACGACACGCTACGCAAGTTGCGCGCGGCGGGCTGCGTGATGATTTTCTTCGGCGTGGAATCCGGCAACGATCAGGCGCTGCGCGCCATGAAGAAGCATCTCACGTCGCAGCAGACGGTGGAACTGGCGCGCAGGATTCGCGAGTTCGACATCGTGCCGGAGTACTCGATGATCTTCGGCAATCCCGAGGATGCGGAGCGCGATCTGGCGGCCAATATCGCCTTCGTCCGCCAGATTAAGAAAGTGAATCCGGCGGTAGAGATTGTGGTGCAGACGTATGTCCCCACACCGCAGCGCAACGGCACGTGGGGCGGGGTCGAGGTGGCGTTTCCAGCGACGCCCGATGAGTGGCTGACCGACCACTGGTATCGCTTCCTGATTCGGACAGACCCGCAACTTCCGTGGCTGCCGCCGCACATCGCGCGCCGCATACACGATTTCGAAACCGTGATGAACTCGCGCTGGCCGACGACTCAGGATATGCGCCTGCCGGGTTGGGGACGCACGCTGTTGAAATCGTTGAGCAGTTGGCGGTACGCCTCCGGGGCCTACAATTTTCCGGGCGAATTGCGACTGGCGCAGAAGCTGGTACGGCTGCGGCAACCGCGCCTGGAGAGCCTCTGATGTCCTCGATCCCGGTGGATGCGCGCGCCGGGTACCGGCTGTGGGCGGCGACCTGGGACGCCACGCCGTCGCCGATAGTCGCGGTGGAACATCGCACGCTGCTGCCATGGATCGCGGGGCTGCAAGTGCGTTGCGCAATCGATGTGGGCTGCGGCACGGGACGGTGGACGGCGAGGCTTGGAGCGATCGGAGTGGATGCTTCGGAAGCGATGGTGGCGCGTGCGGCAGAGAAGCGCGGATTGCGCGGACGCCTGGCGGTGGCGGATGCGGGCGCATTGCCTGTAGCGAGCGGCGTCGCGGACTTGGTGCTGTGCGCATTGACGCTCGGGCACTTGGCGGACCCCGCGCCTGCTCTGCGAGAATTCGCGCGTGTGTTGGCGCCCGACGGCACACTGGTGCTCAGCGATTTCCACCCTGCCGCGGCGGCTCGCGGATGGCGGCGGACGTTCCGCCACGAGGGGCAGGTTTACGAGTTGGAGAATCACGCGCACACGCTCGGGCAACTGCGGGCAGCGGCTTGCGAGTTGGAGTTGGTGGATTGCGTGGAGGCGGCGATCGGCGGGGACGAGCGGAGGCTGTTCGACGCGGCGGGGCGGCCCGAACTCTACGAGGAGGCGTGCGCGATTCCCGCCGTGCTGGCAACGCGTTGGACACGCCGATGATCCCGGAACTCGATCTTGCCGGACATGTGGTGATGCCCGGATTGATTAACGCGCACGATCATCTGGAGTTCAACCTCTTTCCCGCGCTAGGCAGCGGACCGTATCCCAACGCGGGCGCGTGGGCTCGCGATATTTACCATCCCGAGTGCAGCCCAGTGCGCGAGCAATTGCGCGTGCCCAAGCGGGTGCGGCTCTGGTGGGGCGCGCTGAAGAATTTGCTGTCGGGCGTGACCACGGTGTGCCATCACAATCCTTGGGAGGCTGAAGTGTTCGGTCCCGATTTCCCGGTGCGCGTGGTGAAGAGGTTCGCCTGGGCGCACTCGTTGGAATTCGAGCCGCGGCTTGCGGCGCGCTTCCGCCGCGGGCCTGTGGCTTACCCTTTTGTGGTGCACGGCGCCGAAGGCACGGATGCGAGCGCGCGACGGGAGATTATCGATTTGGACGAACTCGGCGTGCTGGATTCGCGCACGGCAGTGGTGCACGGGGTCGGCATTGGTCCGCGCGCGCTCGATGTGATGCGCGGCCGAGGCGCGGCGTTGATCTGGTGCCCAACGTCGAATTTGCGCATGCTGGGACGCACGGTTTCGCGCACGGTGCTGCGGTCGGACGTGCCGATCGCGTTGGCCACGGATTCGGCGTTGAGCGCTCCGGTGGATCTGCTCGATGAGCTTCGAGTGGCGCGCCGATTCCTGCCAGCCGCGAGGCTCTACGAGATGGTGTCGAGCGCGCCCGCCCGAATATTACGGCTCGCCGCTGCCTCTACGCGCGGCGATTGGGTGGCATTCAAGACGGCGGCCCGCACGCCGCAAGCGGCGCTCTTCGAGGGGACTGTGGCGTTGGTGAAAGTGACCGGCCGCATTCGGCTGATCTCACCAGAGCTCGCTGGCCAGTTGCCTGCCGCCGAGCGCCGCCGCTTCCAAATGTTGCATGTGGAGGGGCGGCCACCGGTGTTGGTGGATGCCGCCATCGGCGCACTGCGGCGCGCGGCGTGCAAGCATCTGGGCGATTGCCTGCACCTTGCGGGCAAACGGATTCTGGCATGAAGGCGCACCTCGACCGGTTGCCGATTCTGGTGCTGGAGCCGCATAATCGCTGCAACTGCCGGTGCGTGATGTGCGACATCTGGAAGCTGACCGACGCGCAGGAAATCACTGCCGGTGAATTGCAGCGGCATCTCGCGGACATCGAGGGGCTTGGTGTGGAGTGGGTGGTCTTCACGGGCGGCGAGCCACTGATGCACTCCGATCTGTTCCGCCTTTCGGCAATGCTGCGCGAGCGCGGAATACTGACGACGCTGTTGAGCACCGGCCTGCTGCTGGAGCGATACGCCGCGGAGATTGTGGCCGGGATGGACGAGGTGATCGTGTCGCTGGATGGTCCTACGGAGGTGCACGATGCAGTCCGGCGCGTTCCCGGCGCCTTCGTGAGGCTCGCGAACGGGGTGAGCGCGCTGCATCGGATGGCGGCCGATTTCCCGGTTAGCGCGCGCTGCACGGTGCAGGCGGCTAACGCCGTGCATTTGCGGGAGACGGTGCGGGCGGCGCGCGAGATGGGGCTGCGCTCGATTTCGTTTTTGGCCGCCGATCTGACGTCCACGGCGTTCAATCGGCCGCAGGAGTGGTCCGCGAGCCGACAGGCGGGCGTGGCTCCGTCGATTTCGGAATTGGAGCGCGAGATGGAAGCGATGGTCGCGGAGTGTGCGGGGGATGGCTTTGTCCGCGAGTCTGCCGAGAGATTGGGGCGAATCGTGGATCACTTCCGCGCTGATTTCGGACTGCAGCCTCATGTCGCGCCACGGTGCAATGCTCCGTGGGTTTCCGCGGTGCTCGAGAGCAATGGCGACGTACGGCCTTGCTTTTTTCATGCGCCGATCGGCAATACTTCGGGGACCACGTTGGCCGCTGTGCTGAATGGCCCTCAGGCTGTCGCGTTCCGCAAAGAGTTGGATGTGGCGAC
>JBDTPR010000473.1:0-5585 GCA_039932635.1 Candidatus Solibacter sp. | reverse complement strand
TCTCGCGGATCGGCGCATGGTGGGTCGCCGTTGGCGGTCGCAGTAAGTTCCGCGCCGACTGGAGTCGGTGCGCAGACTAAAGTCTGCCCCACAAAGACAGGAGCCCAGTCATGAGTGACCTTGTCGTTCGTGCGGGTAGTGTCGTTCGAGGTAATGAAATCACAGCACTCGACATTGCCGTCACGGACGGCGTGATCACTGACGTGGGACGCGAGTTGCCCGCCGGTCGCGAGGAAATCGACGCGCGCGGACTCGCCATCTTTCCCGGACTGATCGACGTCCATCTGCACTTCAACGAGCCTGGCCGCACCGAATGGGAAGGCGCAGCCACGGGCAGTCGCGCGCTTGCTGCCGGCGGCGGCACGCTGTACTTCGACATGCCGCTCAATTCCACGCCTTGCACCGTGGACGCCGTCGCCTTCGACGCTAAGCGCGCCGCCCTCTCGCAAACCTCGCTCACCGATTTCGGCCTATGGGGCGGCATCATCCCGGGCAATCGCGAGCGCCTCGCGGAACTTGCGCACCGCGGCGTCGTCGGCTTCAAGGCATTCCTCAGCGACTCCGGACTTCCCGAGTTCCCGCGCTCCGACGACCTCACTCTTTTCGAAGCGCTACGCGTCGCCGCCGCGCACAATTTGCCCGTCTCGGTCCACGCCGAGAGCGAAGAGATCACCAGCGGACTCACTCGCCGCATTCGCGCCGCGGGTCGCAGCGACGTGCGCGCATTTCTCGATTCGCGCCCCGTGCTGGCCGAAGTCGAAGCCATACAGCGTGCCGCGCTGCTGGCCCGCGAGGCCGGAGCCTGGCTGCACATCGTGCACATCAGTTCCGGCCGCGGAATATTGGCCGCGCTCGAAGCACGCGCGCAGGGTACCAACTTGACCATCGAGACCTGCCCGCACTACCTCTTCTTCACCGAGGACGACATGGTCCGCCTCGGCGCCGTCGCCAAGTGCGCGCCACCCTTGCGCCCCGCGGCCGACGTCGAAGCGCTATGGCGCCACCTCCTCCACTCCGAAATCGACATGATCGCCTCCGATCACTCACCGAGTTCGCCCGGCCTCAAGCGAGACTCTGATTTCTTCCGCGTCTGGGGCGGCATCGCGGGTGTCCAGTCGCGGCTCGCCGTGCTGCTCGAAGGCGGTTATCACCAGCGAGGCCTTTCGCTGCCGGCCATCGCCCGCGTGGCCTCCGGAACCCCCGCACGCCGCTTCCGCATCGCCGGCAAGGGAGAAATCGCCGCGGGTTTCGACGCCGATCTCACCTTCGTGGACTTGCACCGCGCCACCACTCTCGCCGCCGCCGACCTGCAGCAGCGTCACCCGATGTCCCCCTACACCGGCCACACATTCTGCGGCGCGGTGACTCGCACGCTGCAACGCGGACAGACAATTTTCCGCGACGGCGCAACGGTCGCCGGAATCAGGGGCCGCTTCGTCCGCCCGCGTATTCAGGAGCCCTCATGAAACACCTCGGACAGACGCGCAGCGTGGCGCAAGGCAATCACGCTCTCTTGACTCCCGACACCTTCGTGCGCGCGCCGCTGCCCGGCATGGTCCGCGCCACCGCGATTGTGCACGCCGCGCCCGCCATGGGCGCCGACTTTACGCAATACACCGCCGAATTCGAACCTGGCGGGAGTCTTGGACCCTGTGCCGCGCAGCGCTTCGTGTATGTGCTCGAAGGCGAACTCGTGGTGGAAGAGGGCCGCCGCAAGCATCGCCTTCCGGTCGGCGATTACGCCTACCTGCCGGAGGGCAAACTCGCTGTGACCGCGTCCGGCGCCACGCGCGCCGCAGTGATCGAAAAGGTCTACCAGCCACTGCACGGCACGCGCCCGCCCAAACTCCTCACCGGCTCCGAAAGCGACGTCGAAGGCACTCCGCTGCTGGGCGACGATTGGGTCACCGTCCGCAAACTTCTGCCCGAGGACCCGGCCTTCGATTTCGCCGTCAACACCATGACGTACGCGCCCGGCGCAACGCTGCCGATGGTGGAAATCCACGTCATGGAGCACGGCCTGCTGATGCTGGAAGGCGGCGGCATCTATCGACTCGACGACCAGTGGTACGCTGCGTCCGCCGGCGATTTCATCTGGATGGGCCCCTACTGCCCGCAATGGTTCGGCGCGCTCGGTAAGACGCCCGCCAAGTATCTTATCTATAAAGATTGGAACCGTCACCCGCTGCCATGATGAAGCTCAATATCGACGCCGAACGCATCACCGCCGAACTCGAAACGCTGGCCGGGTTCTCCGACACCGCCGCGCCCGCCGTGACGCGCATCGTCTTTTCCCCAGTCGATATGCAGGCCCGCGCGTGGCTCAAGCAGCAATGCGCCGCCGCTGGACTCGACATGCGCGAAGACGCGGTGGGCAACACTTTCGCACGCTGGCAGGGCTCCGACCCCTCGCTGCCGGCCGTCGCCTCCGGGTCCCACATCGATGCCATTCCCCACTCAGGCCGCTATGACGGCACGGTCGGCGTGCTTGGCATGCTGGCGGCAATTCGTGCCTTGCAGGAGGCCGGCTATCGACCGCGCCGGTCCATCGAGTTGATCCACTTCACTTCGGAAGAGCCCACGCGCTTCGGCCTCGGCTGCCTGGGCAGTCGCCTTCTGTCCGGCACGATCGAGCCAGACCGCGCCGCCTCGCTCAAAGATTCGCAGGGCGCGACTCTGGACGAAGTCCGCATGGCCGCCGGCTTCCCCGGCGCGCTCGGCAGCGTGAAGCTTGCGCCCGGTTTCTATCACGCGTTCGTGGAATTGCATATCGAACAGGGGCCGCAACTCGAGCGTACTGCAGTGCCGCTCGGCGTGGTGACCGCGATCGCCGCGCCCGCCACGCTCAATATCGAAATCGAGGGCGAAGGCGGCCACGCCGGCGCGGTCCTCATGCCCGGCCGTCGCGATGCTTTCACCGCCGCCTGCGAAATCGGCTTGGCCGCCGAGGCCGCCGCGCGATCCACCGGCGCCATCGATAGCGTGGCCACCGTGGGAATCTGCGAGGTCTTCCCCGGCGCGGCCAACAGCATCCCGAGCCGCGTGCGCCTTACCGTAGACGTCCGCGACATCGACGAGGAGCGCCGCGACAGCATGCTCGCCGGCATTTGGGCGCGCTGCGAAGCCGTGGCTGCGGCGCGCCGAATCACCGTGCGCTGCGAAGTCCTCAATGCCGACGCGCCCGCCGAATGCAGTCTGCTGGTCACGGGCGCACTGCAAGTCGCCTGCGACGAGTTACAGTTGCCGTACGCCGCGATGGTCAGCCGCGCGTATCACGATTCCCTTTTCATGTCGGCGATTGCACCCGCGGCGATGCTTTTCATCCCCTGCCGCGGCGGGGTAAGTCACCGGCCCGACGAATTCGCCGAGCCCGCCGATATCGCCCGTGGAGTGCTGGTGCTGGCTCACGCGCTGGCTCGCCTGGCTGGGTGAGGCGTTATGGTTAGCAGTTCGTCGACGGCTGCGTTAAAATGAAACATATCGCATTTCCCGCGTTTTTAACGGCATGTGCGATCCGTTTCTAATGACTACATCTACTCGTACCCGCGCCCAGGAGTTTCGTGACCAGTTGGCAAGCCGCGTCATCGTGGCCGATGGCGCCATGGGTACCATGCTGTACACGCGCGGCGTGTTCATCAACCGCTGCTTCGACGAGTTGAACCTCTCTTCGCCCGACATTGTTCGCCAGATCCATCAGGAATATGCCAAGGCGGGAGCGGAGATTATCGAGACCAATACCTTCGGCGCCACCCGGCAGCGCCTCGCCGCGTTTGGGTTTGCCGACCGCTTGAAAGCGATCAACATCGCCGGAGTCCGCCTGGCTCGCGAAGCTGCCAATGGAGCTTTCGTCGCCGGCGCGGTGGGACCGCTCAACGTGCGCATCGAGCCGCTCGGCCCCACGTCCTTTGCCGAAGCGCGCGCCGCCTTCCGCGAACAGATCGACGCGCTGCTCGAAGGCGGCGTCGATTTGCTGATCTTCGAAACCTTCGGCAATCTCGACGAATTGCGTGAAGCCGTCATGGCCGGCCATGACGCCACGGGCGGCGAAATTCCCATGGTCGCGCAAGTGACGATCGACGATTTCGGCCACCTCCCCGGCGGCACGGACACTGAAACCTTCACGCGCGAGATGAATTCCTGGCCGGTGGACGCCATCGGACTGAACTGTTCGGTGGGCCCCAAGGCTACGCTCGAAACGGTGGAGCGTATGGTGGAATACGCCACCAAGCCTATCAGCGCCATGCCCAACGCCGGCCTGCCGATGCGCGTCGAGGGCCGCAACATTTACCTATGCTCGCCGGAGTACATGTCGCAGTATGCCCGCCGGCTGCTCTGGGCGGGAGTGAAGATCATCGGCGGGTGCTGCGGCACCACGCCAGACCACATCAAGCTGATCCGGTCCGAGACGCGTTCCCTGCAGCCGTTGCAGAAAAAGCTCTCGGTGACCGTGGAAGAACCCAAAGTGAAGGCGCAGGCCCTCACACCGGTCCCGATGGTGGCGAAATCCAAGGTCGGCGCGAAACTGGCGGCCGGGGAATTCGTCTCGTTCGTCGAAATCCTGCCGCCGCGTGGAGTCGATGCGTCGCGCGAAATCGCCGGCGCGAAGTTGTGCGCGGAGCATGGGATCGACGCCATCAACGTCCCCGATGGTCCCCGCGCCAGCGCCCGCATGAGCGCGCAGGTCACCTGCCAGTTGATTCAGGAACAGGCGGGCATCGAGGCGGTGAATCACTTCTGCTGCCGCGACCGGAATATCCTTGGCATCCAGAGCGAATTGCTGGGCGCGCATAGTCTCGGAGTGCGCAATCTCATCTGCATCACCGGCGATCCGCCGCGCATGGGCGCGTACCCCGATGCCACGGCCGTGTTCGATGTCGATGCCATCGGCCTCGTCAATATCGTCAACAACCTGAATCACGGCCTCGATATCGGCGGCAATCCGATCGGCTCGCAGACCGCGCTGCTGATCGGCGTGGGCGCGAATCCGGGGGCGCTCAACCTCGACGAAGAGATCCGGCGCTTCGAGTGGAAAGTCGAGGCCGGCGCGGAGTATGTGGTGACGCAGCCGGTCTTCGATCTCGATTTGCTTGAGGCATTCCTCAAGCGCATCGAGCACGTCAAGATTCCGGTGCTCTGTGGTATCTGGCCGCTGACCAGCTTCCGTAATGCGGAATTCATGGTGAACGAACTGCGCGTGCCGGTACCGGAAGTCTTCATGGACCGCATGCGCCGCGTCGATAACGCTGAGAAGGCGCGCGAAGAAGGCGTCGCGATTGCCCGCGAGATGGTCTCCCGGGTCAGCAAAATGGTGCAGGGTGTGCAGCTCAGCGCGCCCTTCGGCCGCTATCAGATGGCCATCGACGTTGCCGATGCCATTGAGCCTCGGTAAGATCGAAGTGGACGAAGCCCGTTAAGAGAAAGCACGGATAACCAAGCTCAAGATGGCAACCGATCTGGTCGAAATTGACCCGCAGGATCCCCAGCCGGAGGCGCTGGAACGAGCCGCCGCCGCCGTGCGCCGCGGCAAAGTGGTGGCGATCCCCACCGATGCGCTTTACATTCTGGTGGCAGACCCCTTCAACCTG
>JBDTPR010000472.1:0-5591 GCA_039932635.1 Candidatus Solibacter sp. | reverse complement strand
TCCGGCACCAATGTCACCAACGCGCTGGCCCCCATCTACGGCCTGATCAACCAGTACGGCGCTACCTACAACGTGGGCGCCGATGGTAAGGCCATCCCCTTCGCCAGCCCTGTGGCCAAATCTTTCGGCACGCAGGAATACGAGTTCTACGCGCAGGACAGCTTCAAGTGGCATCGCAACTTCACCATCAACTACGGCATCCGCTACTCCAACGACCAGGTGCCTTACGAGCGCAACGGCATCGAAGGCGTCTCGCAGACTCCGCTCAGCCAGTTCTTCGCGGACCGTGTTGGCGGACAGGCTCTCGGCATCCCTAACGCCTGGCTGCCAACCGCAACGCTCACCTACGCGCTCGGCGGACCCGCCAATAACGCGCCGGGCTGGTTTCCGCGCGACAACAACAACTTCGCTCCGCGCCTCTCCATGGCGTATGCTCCCGATGGCGATGGCCTGCTGGCACGCCTGATGGGCAAGGGTTCCGTAGTCCGAGCCGGCGCCGGCGTGATTTACGATCATTACGGCACGAGCATGGTGACATCGTTCGCTTCCTCCGGATCGCCCGGACTTTCGACCACGGTTTCGCAGCCCTTGAACACCGACTTCTCGACTTCGTTCCGCTACAACGGCGGCGCGCTGCCGACGATTCCGGCTTCCACCGCGACGGGCTTCCCCTTCACGCCCCCCACCGTGATCGGCGGCTTCACCTCTTTCAGCGGCGTCGCTTCGGACCTGGCCGCGCCCTACGAATACCTGCTCAATTTCAGCTACGCGCGCCCGCTGCCGAAGAAGATGACCATCGAAGTCGGCTACATCGGCCGCCTGAGTCACAAGGGCCTGATGCAGCAGGATTTCGCTCAGCCCATGACGAATTTCAAGGATCCCAAGAGCGGTACCAACTGGCAGCAGGCTTCCACCCAGCTGAAGCGCCTGTACGATTCCGGCATCACACCGGCGCAGGTACAGGCCAACCCGAACTTGATTCCGCAGATCGCGTTCTTCGAAAATATGTTCCCGGGCGCCAAGAACTATAAGTTCACCGGCAGCGCCTCGGCCAACTATTACTATTCCGTCTACGGCACTTACGCAGGCAGCGATCTGGACGCACTCAACGACATGGATCGGCTACGCCAGTCTAACGGCAGCTGCATCTCCGTGTACGGCTGCAATACCTTCTTCGCCAACCAGGCCGCCGGACTCAGCGCCTGGACCAACGCCGGCAAAAGCGGCTACAACGGCCTGCAACTCGTGCTGCGCCGTCCGGTCACCAGCGGTTGGGGCTTCGACTTTAACTACACCTGGAGCCACTCGCTGGATAACGTCTCCGGTGCGGAGAGCGATGGCGCGGGCGTGCAGGATGCCTTCAATCCCGATGGCTACCGCGGTCCGTCCACCTTCGACATCCGCCACAGCGTCACAGCCAATGCCGTCGTCGAGCTGCCCTTCGGGCACAACAAGCACTTCCTGAAAGCCATGCCGCGTTGGGCCGACGCTATCATCGGCGGCTGGCAGGCCTCGGTGCTCGGCACCATGCGCACCGGCACTCCGGTCAACATCTCTAACGCGGGACTCTATCCCACGAACTACCTGACCTCCGCCATCGGCATTCTGCGCCCCGGCGCTACCATGCCGGCCAACCACATGTTCTCCGACGAGAAGGGAATTCCCAGCATCTTCCCTTCGACCACGGCGGTGCAAGCCTTCCAAGGGCAGGATCCCGGCACTGTCGGCACGCGCGGAATCGTCCGTGTCCCCGGTGCGGTCAACTTCGACGCCGCCGTCAGCAAGAGCTTCCGTATGCCGTTCGAAGGCCATCGCGTCAGTATTCGCGGTGAAGCTTTCAACGTCTTCAACCACGTCAATTTCATCACGCCGAACCTCAGCCTCGCTACTCCTTCGACGTTCGGTGAATTGACCAATACTTCCGCCGCCCGCGTTATGCAGTTTGCGCTACGATACGAATTCTAATCGTGGCGAAACCCGCGCACTTCCTCTGCCCGCTTGCCCTGCTCGCCGCCGGTGTTCCCGGCGTCGAGCAGGGCACATTCCCTTCTACCTGGCTCACCGGCGGTCCCAACTGCCTGACAGTTCCCGACTGGCAGATCCACGAATACAACTCCAACCTCTACATCCTGCGCGAATCCGGCTGCACGAATTACGAGAAACCCTTTCTATACCTCTTCTTCGGTAACGAGCGCGCGCTACTGATCGATACGGGCGCCGGCGCCAGCGATGCCGCCGCGGTCACGCAGAAGCTGATGGCGAAATGGTGCAAGGCGAACAAGCGTGAAGTCATGCCGTTGGTGGTAGCGCACACGCACGCCCACGGCGATCACACGGCCGGCGACAAGGGGTTCGATGGCATGCCCAACACCACACTTGTCGCGGCCACCGTCGAAGCCCAGCAGAAGGCCTTCGGCATCGCGGTGTGGCCAACGCAGTCAGGCAGCATCGATCTCGGCGGACGCGTGATTGACGTGCTCGCCATTCCCGGCCATCAACCCGCGCACGTCGCGTATTACGACCGCCGCACCGGCATCCTGCACACCGGCGATCATCTGTACCCTGGCCGCCTGTATGTGTCCGATTTCCCTGCCTACCTGACCAGCACTCGCAGACTCGTGGAGTTCACCGCTACGCGTCCCGTAAGCCACATCGTGGGCTGTCACATCGAGCAATCGTCAACGCCGTTCGTCGATTACCCGGTGCGTACTACCTACCAACCGAACGAGCATTCGCTCGAACTTGGCCGTGCGCACCTGCTTGAATTGCTCGCCGGACTCGAGGCGATGCAGGCGAAGCCGGAACGCGCGTTTTTTCGCGATTTTACTATCTGGCCCAGATAGTAAGCGGCCGAAATTCACCACCGGCGGCCCAGATCAACCAGCATCGCCACGCCTCAGGCGCGCAAAATCAGTCACATGCGTTTGGCAAGCCACATGCAGTTACTCAGGACAGGAGGCAATGATAATTATGAAGAGCCCATTTAAACTTTTGGCAGTGGCGATGCTCGCCGGAGGCTCGATGTTCGCCCAGACACATTTCTCGGTCGGGATCGGCATCGGGACGCCGCGCTACTATGCGCCGCCTCCGGTCTACTCCGTCGCTCCTGCCTATAACCCGTACTACATGCCGCCCATGCCCGCGCCGGGCTACACCTGGGTACAGGGATATTGGAATCCGGCGCCGCACCGTACGTGGGTTGCCGGCTACTGGCGCGCCCCCCGTCACTACTATGCAGCGCCGCGCTACTACAACACCTACCGTTACGCACCGCGGGGCCGCGGTTACGCTTACGGATACCGCCGTTAAGCTCTCATTTACACGGACCGGTCAATCACCGGTCCGCGCTTCCATTCGTGCTGCACTTCATTGCCGCCCGCGCGCCGGAATTCCCAGCCGTTCGTAGAGCCGGATGTAACAGTACAAGTGCTTGCGAGATTCCCACAGCACCGGAGTTTGTCGGAATTTAAATTTCAACCTGCCTGCAACACGCCGTCTTCCAGCTGCCGCATGAGTAGAGGGATCTGTTCCTCTTCGCAGGGGTCCGGCACCGCCAGGTCCATCGCGACCCGCGAACCGGCGTCCGGACTCTCCTTCGCCAGCACTACGACGCGCGTTCCCAGCCGCAACGCCTCGTCGATATTGTGGGTCACGAATAACACGGTCGTGCCCGTGTCGGCCCACAGTTGACGCACCAGGCGCTGCATCTCGCGCCGCGTGCCCGAATCGAGCGCGCTGAACGCCTCGTCCATCAGCAGGATCCTGGGCCGCATCATCAGCGCCTGCGCGATTGCCACACGCTGCTGCATGCCGCCGGAGAGTTGGTGCGGGTATTTCGTCGCATCGCTTTCGCGGAGCCCGATGCGCTTCAAATAGTCGTGCGCCTCTTCGCGCAATTGCCGGCGCCGGCGGAAGTAGGCCGGCGTCCACCGGGTCAGCAAGCCGAACTCGCTCACCTCGGGGCCGAAGGTGATGTTGTCCAGCACCGTCTTGTCTGGAAACAGCGAGTATTTCTGCGGTACGTAACCGCGCGACCGGTCGGGCTGCGGATGCTCGGCGCCATCGATCAGCACGCGGCCGCGCAGCGCCTTCTCGCAGCCCAGCACCAGGCGCAGCAGCGTGCTCTTGCCGCACCCCGTCTGGCCGAGAACGCAGACGAACGATCCCTCCTCGATCTCCAGATCGATGCCCGCCAGCACCGCCCGCGCGGGTGTTCCGTAGGCCACGAAGACGTCTTCGATTCGAATCAGCGCCATCGTCTTATGCCTCGGTAAACCACGGGTGCAGGCGGCGATTCAGCATGCGCATACCGAAGTCCACCAGAAAGAGGAGGAGCGCCACCCACAGCACGTAGGGAATGATGACGTCCATGCCCATGTGCCGCCGCAGGAGCGCGATGCGGTACGCCAGGCCGTCGGTGGACGCGATCATTTCTCCCGCGAAGAGGAACAGCATCACCGCCTTCAAATTGAGACGGATGGAATTGAGTACGCGCGGAGCAATCTGCTTGAGCACGACGCGATACGCGACGTCGAAATCGCCCGCGCCCAGGGTGAAAGCTTTTACGACCTGCTCGTCCGGTACGCCCTTGGTCAGATTGAAGGTGTCCAGAATGATAGTCGGCGTCACCCCGATCACAATCAGCATGATCTTGGAGAGCTCGTCGATTCCGAATGCGATGAACAGAATCGGCAGCAGCGAGAGCGCCACAATCTTGTCGAAGAAAAGTACGAAGCGCAGGAAGAAGGCTCCGGCGAATGGAAACAGCCCCATGTGCAGCCCCAGGATCACCGCCGGAATCAGCAGAACCAGGCTTATGAAGAAGCGGCGCGCGGTGGCCCTCGTATCCTTCCACAACATACTGTGCGCGAAACGGTCCACCCAGCCGCGCGCCTCGCCTGTCGCCTCGTCCTCCTCCGCGGGTTCCATCACCGCCTTCCACATGCCGGCGCCCATCTGCGCCACGGTGGGCGTCACGCGATCCTCGGGGTTTTCGCGATGACGCGCATCCGACACCCAGAGGTACGAGGCGATCACTGCGACGAACAAAAACCACGAGAGCCCCGTCGACCACAGGCGACTCGGTTTGGCGTGAATCAACAGAAAGCCTGCCGACATAGTTCCTCTACAACTTTCCCTGCGCCGCCAGCTGCATGAAGCTGACGTCGAATACCAGGCGCACGCGGTCGGCCTTGCCCTGCACGCTGCCGTCCGGGTACTTGATGCCGACATCGTCCACCGATTTCGTGCTCGCGCCGAGCAGTCCGTGGTCGAAGCAGAACTGCCGCACCAGCCCCATCTTCTGCTTCAAGTCGGGCGAGGCGCCGAAGGCCGCGGCTTCCTTCGGCGTGTAGAACATCTTGGTGGTGCTGAGCTGCTCCTTGTAGCTCGCCAGCGTGTCCTGAGAGCCCTCGGCGATGTTGGCCAGTATCTTGTCGTTGGTCATCTGCGCGAGCAGTTCGTACCACGCGCCGGTCAGCGCCATGGCGAACTTCTTGCCCGCGCCATCGGGCCGGTTCAACACGTCCGTGCGGACAACCGTGAGGTCCAGAATTTCGCCGGGAATCTGCGACGAATTGAAGAGGCTGGTG
>JBDTPR010000471.1:0-5614 GCA_039932635.1 Candidatus Solibacter sp. | reverse complement strand
AGCAGCGGATCGTACTCCATCGGCACCGTCCAACCCGTGTAGACGCAGCCATCCAGGCGGATGCCCGATCCCGACGGCCGAGTCAGACGCGTGATCGTGCCGGGGTAGGGCAGGAAATCGTTGTACGGATCTTCGGCGTACACGCGGCATTCCACCGCCGCGCCCCGCCATGTGATGTCCTCCTGCCGGAAGGGCAGCACGCCGCCCGCCGCGATCTCGATCTGAAGGCGCACCAGGTCCAGGCCGGTCACCAGTTCAGTCACCGGGTGTTCCACTTGGAGGCGCGTGTTCATTTCCAGGAAGTAGAAGCGGCGGTCGGCGTCCACCAGGAATTCCACCGTGCCCGCGTTGTAATAACCCGCGGCGCGAGCGGCGCGAATCGCGGCCTGCCCCATCTCATCGCGCAATTCGGGATGCAGCGTGACCAGGGGCGACGGGCACTCCTCGATCACCTTCTGATGCCGCCGCTGGATGGAGCACTCGCGCTCACCGAGATGCACCATGTTGCCGTGGCGATCGCCCAGTAATTGGATTTCGATATGGCGGGCGCGCTCGATCAGGCGTTCCACATAGACTTCGTCCGAACGGAAGGCTCTCCCCGCTTCCGACGATGCGTCGCGGAACGCGCCTTCCAGATCCTCCGCGCGGTCCACCCGTCGCATGCCCTTACCGCCGCCGCCCGCCACTGCTTTAAGCAGCACCGGGAACCCGTAAGTCTCGGTGAACTCGCGCAGGGACTCGAGCGTCACCGGATGATCCGTGCCGGGGATGACCGGCGCGCCCGCCGCAATCGCCGTGCGCCGTGCGGCCGTCTTCGCGCCCATCGCGCGGATGGAGGCGGACGAAGGGCCGATGAAGGTGACGCCGGCGTCCTCGCAGGCTGCGGCGAAATCGGCATTCTCGGAGAGGAAGCCGTAGCCCGGGTGGATGGCGTCGGCGCCGTGGCGGGCCGCGGTTTCCAGGATGCGGTCGATCAGCAGGTAGCTTTCGGCGGAGGGGCCGGGACCGAGGCGCGCGGCTTCATCGGCCATGCGGACGTGCAGCGAGGTGCGGTCGGGGTCCGAATACACCGCCACGGAAGGGATCCCCATCTCCCGCAGCGCGCGGATGACGCGGACGGCGATCTCCCCGCGATTTGCAATCAGCACCTTGCGAAACATGCAGATGGAATTGTAGCAAGGGTCGCGGGCCCACTCGCGGACGTTCAGACTGATAGAATTGTATGGATCTTTAACCTATGGCCGTCGACTCAACAGAAGGATCCTTAAAGGAACGGGGCGTCCGGCTCACCCGCCAGCGACAGATACTTCTTGAGCTGATCGATAAGACCGGCGAGCATCTGGATGCGGAGAGCCTCTTCCAGTTGGCCAAGGAGAAAGACCCGAAACTCAACCGGGTCACGGTCTATCGCACCCTGAAGATGTTGAAAGCGGGCGGTCTGGTGGATGAACTGGACCTGATGCATTACGGCGGCGACCAGCATTATTACGAGACCCGCCTGAAGCAGGAGCACGCGCACGTGATCTGCCTGCGCTGCGGCAAGGTGGAAGAATTCTTCGGGGAACCGCTACAGCGCCTGCGCAAACAGGTCGAAAGCCACTTCGGCTTTCAGGTACTGCTGGCGCGCACCGAAGTCGGTGGGTATTGCGCTCATTGCCAGACGCTGCGCGCGCGCGAAGTCGAAGAAGTGCGCATGCTGACGCTCGAAGCCGAAAAGCAGCCGGCGAAGGCGCCGAAAAAGCGAGTCCGGAAAAGCTGAGATGAATCCGGACGATGCTTCCATGCCGGCCGCCGGGCCGGCCTCCTTCGTCGTAGTGGATCCGGGTGGGAATCGCAAGCGCGTCGCAGTGGACCCGCTGCCCTTCCTGATTGGGCGGCAGCCGGAAAATCATCTGATCCTGCGCGACAGCCGAGTGTCGCGCTCCCACGCGCGAATCGTATTGGTAGACGGCGCCTACGTGCTGGAAGATTCCGGCAGCCGGCACGGCACCTTCGTCAATGGCAAGCGAGTCTCGCGCAAAGTGTTGGACAACACTGACCGCGTGGAATTCGGTGCGCAGGATTCCTACCAGCTCCTCTTCGCGCTGGATGGTGTCGAACTGAAGCGCCTGCTGGACCAGATGGGCGCCACAGAGCCTGCACCCTCGGGAGTCGGCGCCAACCTCGGGAAATTGCGCGCGATTCTCGACCTCGCACGCACCTTGCAGAGCTCCTTCTCGATCGACGAAGTCCTGGCCAGCGTGGTGGACACGGCGTTGACCATCACCGGCGCCGAGCGCGGCTTCCTCTTGTTACGCGCCACCGCGGGCGACGCGCTGGAAACGCGCGTTGCGCGCGACAAGCGCGGGCAGAATCTGCGCGAGACCGATTTGCGCGTGCCGCGTGAGGTGATCCGCCGCGCCCTGGAGCACCGTCGTGAACTGCTCTCGATGAACTTCGAACCGCTGGGTGCGGACGAAACCCGGCCGGAGAACAGCATCGCGGATTTGGAATTGCGCAGCGTGATCTGCGTGCCGCTGGTGCGGATTCGCGCGGGGCAGAACAATTCCACCAGCGTTTTGGTGACGGGCAACGAGACGGTCGGTGTGCTTTACATGGATTCCCGTCTGCTGGCCGCGGATTTGGCCGGCGGAAATCGTGAGCTGCTGCAGACCCTGGCGATTGAAGCGTCCACCGTCCTGGAGAACGCGCGCCTGCTGCAGGAAGAGCAGGGCAAGCACCAGATGGAAGATGAACTGCGGCTGGCGCGGACCATTCAGCAGAGTCTGCTGCCGGGGAGTCTGCCCTCGGAAGGCTGGCTGCACGCAAGTGGTAGCAGCTTGGCGACTCACGAGGTCGGCGGCGACTACTACGATGTCACCAGCGTCACTCCGAAATGCTGGAGCGCGGTGGTGGCCGACGTTTCCGGCAAAGGCGTGTCATCGGCGCTACTGGCCTCGTTGTTGCAGGGCGCGCTGCTTACCGCGACCGAGCATCCCGAGGCGATGGGGCACCGGATCCAGCGCCTGAATCACTTTCTGCTGGAGCGCACCGGCGGCGCGAAGTACGCCACGATCTTCTATAGCCTGTTGTTCGACGACGGCAGAATTTTCTACCTCAATGCCGCGCACTGCCCGCCGATAATCGTACGCGCCAACGCCGCACGGCAGCAACTCCAGGTCACCGGCATCCCGGTGGGGCTGATCGAGCCAACCGAATTTGAAGTCGTCGAGCACAGCCTGTCGGCTGGCGACAAGGTAGTCATTTACAGCGACGGTGTCACCGAAGCGCAGAATCGCGAAGGCGCCTTCTTCGGCAAGCATAAGCTTTACGAAGTCCTGGATGCCCACGCCGCGGGCTCCTGTGCGGCGATCCACGACGCGGTGCAGGACGCGGTGACGCAGTTCACGGAAGGCGCGCCGCAATCGGACGACATCACGCTGCTCGTGCTGGAGTACTGCGGCGGGGCGTGAGACTCGGCCTGCGCTCGCTAGATCTCACCATAAGCGACAACCCGTCAAAGTGGTTCCTTTGTGCGATGCGGAACTGGCTAAGATGGATCGTCACCTGCATGATACGGTGATGAGTGCGAGGGGCGAACAGCCTGCTGGATTGCGAATGTTGGAAACGAGAATGCGCTGGCGCCTCTCTTTCGAGCAAATTTCGATGAAGGCAAGCCAGGTGACATCGCGGCCGCCGACTACGGCTGGAAAGCCGACAAGCGTTACGCGCCGAAGCAACCAGAGCGCTTCGTTCCGTACATCTATTCGCATGACGAGCCGCAGCGGCTGCTCGATGGCACGGACTTCTATCAAAAGCAGAGGATCCCTATGGAGCCTCACACCTTTCGGACCATTTTGCTGGTGCTCTATGGGGCCGCGCTGCGCGTGAGTGAGTGCCTTTCCTTGAACGCTCGCCGATGTGGATGTGCGTCAATCGGTTTTGACATTTACTTACTTAATGCGGCGCGACCACTCGTCGTACTCTTTGCCGATTACGGATGCGGGGCGATCGCTGTACCAGCTATAGCCATTGCGGCGCTCGTACTCGATTTCGGCCATCGAGTATTTGACGATGGAATCGCGGCCCGAGAATATCGGGCGGTTGGTGCCCAACTCGTAGAAGCGCGCCCAGAGCGGCGGGGCGTTGGGGTCCGCGACTACCGTTCGGTCGGTTCCTTTGGGCGTGCCTGGCGCCGGCTGTGGGACGACCTTGATTCCCCTAATCTGGTTGGTGCGGAACCACGCTACGGCGCCCTGGATGGACTTGACGACTTCAGGCGACGGCTTCTCGATACCCATCAGGAAATGCACGATACCGGCGCTTTCGCTGCCGCTAAACGAGGGCAACTCATAGGCACGGGCCTTGGCGGGCGCAAGCGTGTGTTCATCGTGCTGCGCGCACCAGACGGTGAGTTTGCCATCCTGCACGATCTGAGTTTTGAGAATGCACTCGATGCCCTTTTGCACGGCTTGGCGGGCGCGCGAGCGGTCTGTGTCGGCGAGGAATGTGAACTCCGGTTTCGCGGTGCCCACGTCGCGCATCAGTTCGAGGACGCCGACCATGGCGTCGTCATTGTAGGTGATGTGCGTATAGTAACCTTCACGCAGCGGAAAGAATTGCGGCCAGCCGCCGTTGGGGTACTGCGCTTTCAATAGGTATTCGAAGCCGCGGCGGAAGGCCGCTTCAAAGCGTGCATCATGCGTGGACGTATAGACACGCGCGAGGTAGCGCAATTGCGTGTAGGTGCTGTCGTTATCGATGGTGGAGTGCGACTCATGGCCGTCCTTTTCCTTGGCGAGCGTGGCGCGCTCGGTGGGTCCGAGTGCGAGCGCCATGTCGAGGTTTTTGTCCCACCCGCCGGCGTCGCGTTGATACAGCAGCAGGTTCTCGGCGATGCGTATGGCCTCGGGGCCTGCGTAGAAGCCTGCGGGCTGCCGTAGCGCATTTTTCCACGCGACCAGCGCGTGCAGCGAAGCGGCGGTCTCGGGCGCGATACGTGCGAATTCACGCGCAGCCAGGATGCCGATTTCGGTCTGCCCTTTAGGTCCGAGATGGGTGCGGTCGGGCTTGCCTTGCGCGTCCAGCCGGCCAAGCGTCTCGCTGCCGGCGGCGCCGAGTTGCTCCGTCTGCGCTTTGGTCAGAGTGTAGAGATCGATGAGTGGCGTGTTGCGTTCGGCCGCGACGCGTCGCGTGGATTCGGCATATTCGGCGAGCTTGTCCACATTGAATTTGCCGTCGGCCGTGAAGACGCGGCGCACGATCGACGTCACCAGAATTGGCGTGCCGCCGCCGGCGCGGACTTCGTCCACGTAGCGCTCCAGGTTGGCGCGGTAAGTGGTCGCCGGATCGGTCTCGCGCTCCGGGCCCTTGCCGGGCTGATCGTTGTGGCCGAACTGGATGAGCACGTAGTTGGGCTTTTCGGGCATCACCTTGGCCCAGGCGCCCTCGTCGCGAAAGCTCTTGGAACTGCGGCCATTGAGTGCGAGGTTGACCACCTGCACTTCGCGGCCGAAGCAGGCGCGGAATCCGGTACCCCAGCCGCCCTCGTCGTTGACGGTGGAATCGCCCACCAGCACGACCTTAACAGTCTGACCGGCCACGGGTAGTGTGAGCGCCAACAGCGCGCAGAAGA
>JBDTPR010000470.1:0-5625 GCA_039932635.1 Candidatus Solibacter sp. | reverse complement strand
GGAACTCGCGGGCCGCGTGTGTCGTATTGGCTCACAAGGAGAGGTCTATCCATGAATGCACTGCTGCAGGACGTACGCTACGGAATTCGCCAGCTTCGCAAGAGTCCGGGCTTCACGGCTGCGGCGGCGCTGACACTGGCGCTGGGGATCGGCGCCAATGCCACGGTATTCAGCTGGCTCAAGGCGGTGATCTTCAATCCGCTGCCCGGCGTGGAGAGCAGCGGTCTGGTGGCAGTGCACTGGAAGACACCGGAAGGCAGCGCGGTGAGCTTCTCCTGGCCCGATTACCTCGACCTGCGCGCGCGCAATACGACGCTGCAACATCTCGCGGTGGGACGCATGGCCGCGATGAGTCTCGGCGACGGCACGCAGGCGGAACGTATCTGGGGCGCCCTGGTGTCGGCCAACTATTTCGACACCATGGGCGTGAAGCCTGCGCTGGGACGCACGTTCAACAGCGAGGAAGATAAAGGCGCCGGCGCGCATCCGGTGGCCGTGATCAGCTACCGTCTGTGGCAGACCCGCTTCGGCGGCGACACGGGAATCGTGGGCCGGCAGATTCGTTTGAACCGCCAGAATTTCAGCATCGCCGGGGTGGCGGCAGACCCGTTCCAAGGCTCGACTCTCGGCCTGCGCTTCGACATCTTTGTGCCCGCCGTGATGCAGGGGGCCATCCTGGGCACGGCCGGCGCGCTCGATCAGCGCGGCTCCCACTGGCTGGAAGGTTGGGCGCGCTTCAAGCCCGGCGTGGCTCCGGCGCGGGCCGATGCCGAACTCACCGCCATCGCCGCGCAGCTCACGCGCGAATTCGATCCCGGCGACCGTTCGCCCATCGCTTACACCACGCCGGTCTGGAAAGACGGCGGCGGCAGAATGCTGGCCCCTGTGATGTTTCTGCTGATGACCGTGGTCGGGGTGGTCCTGCTGATTGCGTGCGCCAACCTCTCCAATCTTCTGCTGGCGCGCTCGGCCGGGCGCAGCCGCGAAATCGCCATCCGGCTGGCGCTTGGGGTTAGCCGTGGACGGCTGGTCCGCCTGCTGCTGATCGAGAACTGCCTGATCGCACTACTGGGCTGCGCCGCCGCGCTGGCGGTGGTCCCGGCGGCCAGCGGACTGCTCGCCAACTTCATGCCGGTCACTGATCTGCCCGTCAGCCTGGCGGCACGCGCGGATTCGGGCGTCTTTCTTTTTGGGGTGGCGGTGTCCGCCTTTGCGACGCTGCTTTTCGGACTGCTTCCCGCGCTGCGCGCCTCGCGCCCGCACCTGGTGGAGACCCTGAAGGACGATAGCGCCGGATCCTCCGGCAGCCGCCGCACGCTGTTGCGCAATGGCCTGGTTGTGGCGCAGGTGGCCCTCTCGCTGGTGCTGCTGATTGCCGCGGGACTGCTGCTCAAGAGCCTGGACAAAGCCCGCGGCGCCGACCCGGGCTTCGACCCGCGCAACGTCCTGGTGGCGGGAATCGACCTGATGCCCAACGGGTATGATGCCGCGCGCGGACGGCTCGCCATACAGCAGATCACAGACCGCATTGCAGCGCTGCCCGGCGTCACGGCGGTCAGCACCATTCGACGCCTGCCGCTCGGGCTCGGCGGCACCAGTTCCAGCACCTTCAGCGTGGATGGGTATGTGCCCGCCAAGAACGAAGAGATGCTGGCATTCACGCACGTTCTCGGGCCCGACTACTTCCACACCATGAATACGCCGCTGACGGCAGGCCGCGAATTCACCCCCGCCGATACCGCCCAGACGCAGGCCGTGGTGGTGGTCAATCAGACGTTCGCCAAACGCTACTTCGCGAAGGTGAATCCGGTGGGCCAGAGGATCAAGCGCGGCGACACGTGGCTGGTGGTGGTGGGCGTGGCGAAGGATACGAAATTCCGCAGCCTGGATGAGACACCGTCGCCCGCCGTGTACTTCCCGGTGGCGCAGAACTTCGCCTCGGAGGTCAACTTCCTGGTGCGCGCCAACGGCGACCCTCTGACCATGGCGCGTCCCGTGGAGCAGGCGATTCATGGCGTAGACGCGGCTCTGCCCGTCTACGGCGTACGCTCGCTCGAAAGCTCGATCGGCGGGGCATTCTTCGCGCAGCGGCTGGGCGGTTCGCTGCTCAGCTTCTTCGGCGGGCTCGCGTTGGTGCTGGCGGCTGTGGGCATGTACGCGGTGCTGGCCTACTCGGTGTCGCAGCGCTCGCGCGAGTTGGGAATCCGCATGGCGCTGGGCGCCAGCCGCGGCGACGTGCTGCGCCTGGTTTTGCGGCATGGACTTGGGCTGGCGGGTATCGGTCTCGCGGTGGGCCTGGCTCTGGCGGTGGCCGTGACGCGCCTGATGCGCTCGCTGCTCTACGGCGTTTCGGCGACCGATGTGCAGACCATCGTTTCGGTGAGTGCGCTGCTGCTGCTGGTGATTCTGTGCGCCTGCCTGCTGCCGGCGCGGCGCGCCACGCGCATCGACCCGATGACGGCGATGAGGAATCAGTAGGCGGTTTTCATTTTCCTCTTGCTTACCGAGAGGAGTCGGTGATATTCTACCTCGGTAACCGATAGGAGACCCGATGAGCCGACCTTCCGACCTCGTTCAAGGCACCCTGGATCTGCTGCTGCTGAAGATCCTGGGGCTCGAAGCTCTCAACGGCTGGGCCATCAGCCAGCGCCTACGCCAAGTGTCGGGCGACGTCCTGCAAGTCAGCGACGGCTCGCTCTACCCCGCCCTGCACAAACTCGAACAGGAAGGCTGGATCTCCGCCGAGTGGAAGCAGAGTGAGAACAACCGCCGCGCCAAATTTTATTCGCTCACCCGGCTGGGCCGCAAGCAACTCGAAAAAGAAACTGCCAACTGGACGCGGCTCTCCGACGCCATCACCCAGGTGGTACGGCTCGAGGAGGCATAGTCCATGCGCATCGAACACTGGCTCTACGAATTGCCCCTGCGGCTGCGCTCGCTCTTCCGCCGCAAGCAGGTGGAACAGGACCTCGACGAGGAATTGCAGTATCACCTCGACCACAAGATCGAACAGTTCATCGCCCAGGGCATGGCGCCCGGCGAAGCCCGCCTGGCAGCCCTGCGCGCCATGGACGGCCTGACGCAACGCAAGGAGGAATGCCGCGATATGCGCAAACTCAATCTGCTCGACGACATGCTACAGGACGTACGCTACGCCGTTCGCGTGCTCGCCAAGGCGCCCGGCTTCACGGCCGTCGCGGTGCTGACGCTGGCCCTTGCGATGGGCGCGAACTCCGTGGTCTTCGGCATTCTGAACGCGCTGATCCTGCGTCCCATCGACGTGCCGCAGGCCGACTCGCTCTACTCACTGCAGCGCAAAGCCGACAACTACGGCGCCGAATCGTACCCCAACTATCTCGACCTGCGCGAGCGCAACCGCAGCTTTGAAGACCTCGCCGGATACACCATCTGGGCCGCCGCACTGGATAGCGGCAACTCGCCGGCGCGCGTCTGGATCGAAATGTGCACCGGCAATTACTTCGACGTGCTGCGGATTCAACCGCATCTCGGCCGCTTCTTCCATGGCTCCGATGAACACGGGCCGAATAGCGCACCGTACATTGTCCTGTCGTACGCCTACTGGCAGACGCATTTTCAGGGCGATCGCGGCGCCGTCGGCCGCGTCGTGCGCGTCAATAAGCACCCGTTCACCGTCCTCGGCGTGGCGCCTCCCGAATTTCATGGCACGCTCCTCTTCCTGTTCCCCGATTTTTTCCTGCCGCTGGTCAATCAGCAGCAGCTCGAGGGCGTCGACATGCTGAACGCGCGCGGCAACCGCTGGGTCTTCCAGGTACTGGGACATCTCAAACCGGGAGTCAGCGTCGAGCAGGCGGCGGCCGATCTCAATTCCATAGGCTCGGTGCTGGCCAGAAACTATCCGAAGGAAGTCATCAACACCAACTATGTCCTCGGCCGTCCTACGTTCAACGGCGATTTTCTGGGACGCCCGATTCGCGCGTTCGTCTCCGGCCTGATGCTGATGGCGGGGCTCATCCTGCTGGCCGCCTGCGCCAACCTGGGCAGCCTGTTCGCGGCACGCGCGTCGGACCGCAGCCGCGAAGTGGCACTGCGCCTCGCGCTCGGCGCCGGCCGCGGGCGCATCCTGCGCCAACTGCTCACAGAGGCTATGATCATTTCGCTGATGGGCGGAGCGGTGGGTCTGTGGGGCAGCATCGCCCTGCTGCGTTCGCTCAGCAACTGGCAACCGCTCTCGCGCTTCCCGATCCACGTACCGGTGCACCCCGACCAAACGGTGTATGCGGTCGCGTTGGGTCTGGCGCTGGTGAGCGGCGTTCTCTTCGGCCTGGTCCCGGCCCGTCAGGTGCGCCGCACCGACCCGTATCAGATCATTAAGGCCGGGCCAACGGGCATCGGCGGCCGGCGCTTCGCGATGCGCGATGCCCTGCTGGTGGTGCAGGTGGCGATCTGCGCATTGCTGGTCACTTCCTCGCTGGTGGCGGCACGCGGCATGCTGCGTTCCATTACCGGCAATCTCGGTTTCGAACCGCGCGGCGCGATGCTGGCCAATACCACGTTCGAAATGGCGGGCTACACTGGCGACACCATTCCCGCCATGCAGAAACGCATGATCGAGGCCATGGAAACGCTGCCCGGCGTCACCTCGGTTGCGCTTACCAGCACGCCGCCGCTCGATCAGGCGTGGCAGAACACGTCGATCTACAAGGATGAAACCAGCGATCTGCGGCCGTCCAACGTGGCCTTCCGGCCGTTCACGTTCCGCATCTCGCCCTCGTATTTCCAGACGGCTGGAACGCGGCTGCTTGCCGGCAGGTCCTTGACGTGGCACGACGATGTCAACACGCCGCACGTGGCGGTGATCAATGAGGTCTTCGCAAGGAGTATGTTCGGATCGGTGGGCAACGCGATGGGCCGCTATTTCAAGCTCAAGGACGGCATCCGCATCGAGGTGGTCGGAGTGGCCGAAAACGGGAAGTACATGAGCCTCACCGAAGATCCGCAGCCCGCCATGTTCTTTCCGATTCTGCAATCGCCCGCCAATGACTCGTGGCTAATTGTGCGTTCCGACCGCGATACCCAGGAACTGGCGGGCGCGATCCGCCAAAAACTCCACGACCTGGATGCGTCAATGCCTGCCTTCATCGTCACCTGGAAGCAGGATCTGGAAGGCGCCCTGTTCGCTTCGCGCGTGGCCACCGTTGCGCTAGGGATTATGGGCCTGCTGGGCGCGGTGCTGGCGGTCACCGGAGTCTTCGGGATGGCGGCCTATTCGGTCAGCAAACGGCTCAAGGAACTCGGCATACGGATGGCGCTCGGCGCGCAGCCCAGGGAGGTGCTTTCGGCTGGACTGGGTCGCGCGTTCAAGCTGCTCGCCTTCGGTTCCGCCGCCGGCGTGGTGCTTGGCGTTCTGTTCACTCGCGTGCTGGCGGCGATTGTGTATCAGGCGACGCCGCGCGATCCGCTGGTGCTCGGCGGCGTACTTCTGTCGATGCTGGTGCTGGGATTGCTCGCTACCTGGATTCCCGCGCGCCGCGCACTATCGCTGAATCCGTTGGCGCTGCTGCGCGAGGAATGAGGTCGGAGATGGGTTCGCCGCGTCGCGGTAGGGATGGCCGTTGCCAGCCACCCCCCGCACAGACCCGTGCT
>JBDTPR010000469.1:0-5628 GCA_039932635.1 Candidatus Solibacter sp. | reverse complement strand
CGCTCTTGCCGTACTTCTGGAACGCGAACGGGCTGGGCATCAGGCCGCCGGTCTGGCGCTCGGTGCGCAGATCCGTGGACCCCGGGCGCTGGCCCTGGAACTTCACCAGCGCGGGCTTGGGGTCGAACATATCGACGTGCGACGGGCCGCCCGAAAGGAACAGACTGATCACGCGCTTCGCCTTGCCCGGCGTACGCGGACCGCTGTACCGACCTAAGGGTTGCGCGGCTTCCGCCGGCGTCCCCAGCAGCGACGTGAGCCCGACCGAACCCACCGTGCCGAACATCGACTGCATCATCCTGCGTCGCGATAAGCGCTCGATCATTGCCAGAAAATCTCCTCGTTGCTCGACAACAACACCTGCGCATACTGCTCGACAGTTCCCTGTGCCAGATAGCCCAGGGCGAGATCGAGTTCCTTCGCGCTGGGGTCGCGCGAAAGCACCTGCCGATACAGGCTGCGGACTTTCGATTTGCCGTCCGCTTCCTGCTTCACCGATTCCGCCAGCGCCTCGGCTTCCGCGCGCATGAACGGGCTGTTCATCACGAAAAGCTGTTGCAAAGACGTCGTGGTCAGGTCGCGGCCTCCACTGGTCTGCACCGGATCGGGGAAATCGTAGACCTTCAGCAGATTGCTCAAGCGCCCACGGCTGACGCGCGCATAAACCGTACGCCGCACGTTGGTTTCCGACTCGGCATCTTCGGAGGGGCCATACATCTTGCTGCTCAGCCGGCCGGCGGAACGCAGCAGCGTATCGCGATACGATTCCGCATCCAGGCGCCGCGGATTCATGCGCCACAGCAGCGAATTAATTTGATCGACCTTCTCGCCGTCGGCGCGCGGACGGCTGGATTGCCGGTACGCCGCCGACATCATGATCTCGCGATTCAGCCACTTCAAACTCCACCCATGTGCGATGAAGCGCGCCGCCAGATCGTCCAGCAGTTCCGGATGCGTCGGCTTCTCGCCCTGCACGCCGTAATCGCTGGGCGTGGCCACCAGCGGTCGTCCGAAATGCCATCCCCACACTCGATTGACCATCACGCGCGCAGAAAGCGGCGCGGCGTCGGTGAAGATCTTCTCCGCCAGTTCGAGACGGCCCGAGCCATTCTTGAAGACCGCGTCGCCTTTGGCCAGCACCACAGGGAAATGCCGCGGCACGATCTCGCCGGGCGTCGCCACATTGCCGTGCAGGAGGACCGGGAAATCGCGCGCCTCGCCGGCCTTGTACACCATCCAGGTGAAATTCGGGTCGCTCCCATCCACAAATTGCGCGGCCTCGTAAACCGCGTTCATGAAGGGCTCGTTCGATGTGTTGATACGGCCGCGCCGGAAATTCTGTGCTGCGGCGACCACGGGTGCAGGCGCCCCGGGAGTTCCAGCAGCGGGCGCACCCGCGGCAGGCGCCGCTGGAGCAGGCGCGGCGGGCGGTGGGCGACGCTGGGCGGTAGTCCAAAACTTTTCGAGGCTCTTCACCAGCAGCGGATACTGGTCCTGCATCGCCAACATCTCGGTCTTCAGGGTTTCGATCTCCGCCTTCCACTTGACCACGCGCGCTTCCGAGCCCACCACAGTGGACGCCTCGCCGGTCAACAGATTGGCGGCGTAGCGCAGATCGAACAGGCGATTCTGCACCCACAGGTAGCGCTGCTCCACCTTCGGATCGACTTCCATCATGGGCCGCTCGGCGCGCATGGTGGAAGCGAAGACGCCCATCAGGCCGTAGTAATCCTTGGTGGTGATGGGGTCGAACTTGTGGTCGTGGCAGCGCGCGCAGCTCACGGTGAGACCCAACAGTCCGCGGGAAACCGCATCCACGCGCTCGTCCCAATCGTCCGTCATAAAGCCGCCGATGACGTCGGCCGACAGGCGATGATCCTTGTGATAGAGCGGCGCCGCGCCCAGGTAGCCGAGCGCCCGCATGTCGTCGCGCGGCGTGCCGGGCATCAGGTCGGCAGCCAGTTGGAGTTTGACGAAGCGGTCGTAGGGCACATCGCGATTCACCGCGTCGATGATCCAATCGCGGTAACGCCACGCGTAGGGATACGCGGGATTGGTAGCCTCCGACGTCGGATTGTCCTCGCCAAAGCGCGCCACGTCCATCCAATGACGGCCCCAGCGCTCGCCATACTGCGGCGTGGCTTGCAGCCTGTCGATCAGCGCTTCCCAGGCGTCGGGCGCTGCATCGCTCGCGAACGCCTCGATCTCTTCATAGGATGGCTTGTAGCCCACCAGGTCCACATAGGCGCGCCGTACCAACGTGCGCTTCTCCTCGACGGGTGAAGGCTTGACGCCTTTGGCTTCGAGCTTTTCGAGAATGAACGCGTCGATCGGGTTGACCACCCACGCCGCATTTTTTACCTTAGGAGCGGGACCGCGCCGCAGCGGCTGAAAGGCCCACCACTTCCGCCCATCTTCCAGCGACATCCCTTTGTATGCGCTTGAAGCGGCAGCGGGCGCCGCGGCGGGCGTGGACGGCATCGGCATCCCGCCGGCGATCCAGGTCTCGAAATCGGCGATCACCGCGTCGGGCAGTTTACCCGAAGGCGGCATTTGCACAAGCGCATCGGTGTAAGAAAGGATCTTGACCAGGCGGTCGCTGACTTTAGCGACGCCTTCCTTGCGGTCCAGCACGAGGCCGCTCATCGGCGCCTTCAATGTGGATGAGTGGCAGGCGTAGCACTTAGTGGATAGCACCGGCCGGATCTTCGCCTCGAAAAAGGCGACATCCGGAGCCTGGGCCCGCAGGCTGGCGCATGCCAGCGTAAAGAGTAATAGTCGCGGCACAGGGATAGTCAGGCGGCTCTCCTTCTTTCGAGGGACGGTCGAACCCTCTAAGAAATTGTATCGCGTCTGTCGTCGCTAACTGTTTAGCCCTTGTGGAACAATTGAGAGACCCTTGGCGGAGGGCTCGCACCGGACAGATTGGCTTCAACGCAGAGGACGCAGAGAAAGACGCAGAGAACACAGCGGCGAATGTCTCAGAGGTCTTGGTTTTCTCTGCGTTTCCTCCGCGTTCTCTGCGCCTCTGCGTTGAATGGACGCCCTCGCTTCACGATTCTATTTCCGGTACACGTAGATCGCGTGCCCAATTACCGCATCGGGATGCCGCAGCCATTCCGCCGGAGTCCGCGCCACAAAATGCGCACTAACCAGATACAATCCGGGCGGCGGGGACTGACTGAGCGTCGCGGGATCCAAAGGCTCCGCTTTCACCCCATAATCGGCCGGGGGGAAAGAACCGAAGTACGCGAAATGCACAGGCGCGCCCTTCGCATTGCCATCGATCCAGGCCTGAACCTGCTTGAGCGACTGTCCCCAATCCACGTTGCTATCGTCAAGCCATTGCGGACCGCACCGAGTTCCGCCGTCGAGTCCGATGGCGCCGGGAGTGGTAGCGATGCAAGCCGCCTCGTTGAAATACGAAAGGTGGTCGGGATAAACGCCGAACGCCGCCACCGCGAGCCACGCACCCAAGACGGCAACAACCGTGCGCCCCCACGTACCGCGCTCCAGCAGCCACGCAGCGCCCGCCCCGCCCGTCAGGTATGCGAACGGGAGCACCGGAATGATATAGCGCAATCCCAGATTGTCGGCCAGAGCCGTGTGCGCCGCGAACAGCACGACGGGCGCCAGCAGCAGGAACCATTTGACCTTGCCGGCTGCGTTGCGTAGCGCGTAGAGTCCCAAGGCCGTCAACAGCAAAGCGGCGATAGGCTCCTTCAACAGCCACGCCGCGCCAAAGTACGTCACGAAGCGATGCTCCAGTTGACCGCCGAGAAACACCAGGTAATCGGGATTGTGGTCGGCATTCACGCGCGAGATCCCGGTGGAATACAGGTAGAGTCCGCCGGGCGAAAGATACAGTGCCTGGATCACCAGGCTGGCGATCGCACCCATAATCGCCAGGTGGAACGCCAGGGTCCCGTACCGGCGCGGCGATTTCGCCGTGACCAGTAGCAACACGGCCGCCACCGGCAACAGGAACACGGCGGAAAACTTGGTGCACAGCGCCAAGCCCATGGCGACGCCGCACTCGGCGATTCGCCGTTCGTCGGGCCGCTCCGCATACCGCCAGAGTGCGAAGCAGAAGAGCAGTCCGAAGGCGGCGAGGCCCACATCCAGGGTCGCCAGATAGCCGTGTCCCAGGATCGACGGCGACAGAGTAAATAAAAACAGCGCGGCCAACGCGGCATTTTCGCCCAACAGTTGCCGGCCCCATATGAAAATCAGGAGCCCCAATCCAGCGGACACCAGCAGGAACGGCAGTCGCGCCAGGAAGAGCGTGCGGTCGGGACCGTTTGCCGCCAGCAACTGACTTCCGACGGTGCGTTCGCCACCGCCATCGGCCAGCATCCGGCGAGTTTCCAGTGTGTCGGGCAGACGGATTCCGGCCAGCCAAAGTACAACCCCGCTAAGTTCCTTCAGCAGCGGCGGATGCTGCAGGTTGGCGCGCACCTGCCCAGTCTCGATGTAAGACAGTCCGGCCGCAATGTCTCCGGTCTCATCGAAGGTGGGGCTTTTGATCGAGGAGGCGAGGAAGGCCTGGCCCAGGAAGATGGCAATCAGCACGCCCGCCGGCAGCGAAAAACCCCAAGGCGCGCGTAGCCCTGGACGCATCACAGCACATCGTAACACGCACCTTCGGGCGATCTATTCATGAGTCATAAGGGCTACGGGCGAAAGCTGAAATGAAAATCAGAAGTTTCCAGTACTGAAAACAGAATATTTTGTTGTCCGAAACTCCGTTGCGATACGGCGCAGCACGGTGTTACTATCCGCGTAACGGGTCTTATTTGTTGAGAAAGCCCTCATTCGGGCGTTTTCCCGGATTCGGAGCCTTTCCAAGGAGTCCAAGAATCAATGATGAAAAGAATCTATCTGGTGCTGGCCATGGCCGTGTGTCTTACCGCGGTCACGGGCCTGCACGCACAATCCAGCCGCGCCGCCCTCGGTGGCCGCGTGACCGACGCGCAGGGCGCAGTGGTTCCTAACGCCGAAATCTCGGTGGTTTCGGAGGATACCGCCGTCAAGCAGACCACCAAAACGAATGAATCGGGCAACTGGACCGTGCAGTTCCTGGTGCCGGCGCGTTACAGCTTTATCGTCTCCGCCGCCGGGTTCAAAACCGTCGAGCGTAAGGGCATCGTGCTGCAGACCTCGGACAACAAGCAGATTGACACGCAGTTGGAAGTGGGCTCCACAACTACCGACATTACGGTGTCCGCCGAAGTGCCGCTGATCGATACCACGGCCGCCACCTCCGGAACCGTCATTTCGCAGGATCAGATCCTGGAGATGCCGTCGTCGTCGCGCGTACTGACGCTCCTGGCGACCCTATCGCCCGGCGTGATGCAGCAGGATCAGAACAACAACACGGCGCACCTCTGGTCGCACGACGCGGCCTCTCAGTTGACCATCGATGGCGGACGCAATAATACCCGCTCCAACAACTTCGAACTCAACGGCATGCCCAATCTGAAGACTGGCGGACAGGCCGGCTTCATGCCCGCCCCGGATGCGATTCAGGAATTCCGCGTAGTCATGAATGCCTACGATTCCTCCATCGGCCGCCAGGCCGGCGGCACCATTCAGATGGTGACCAAGAGCGGCACCCAGAAGGTACAC
>JBDTPR010000468.1:0-5628 GCA_039932635.1 Candidatus Solibacter sp. | reverse complement strand
ACCCCAGCACCGATGGCTTCCATCGCGTGAAGAACATTCATCAGCCCTCGCTGACGGTCTTTCTGCCGCCCAAGGAGAAGGCGAATGGCGTGGCGTACATCATCTGCCCCGGCGGTGGCCACAACTACCTGGTGATGGATCTGGAAGGCGCGAACGTGGCACGCAGCCTCAACGATATGGGGATCGCGGCCTTCATTTTGAAGAGCCGCCTGGCCAACACCAAAGACTTCCATTACAAGGTGGACGTGGAATCGCTGGCCGACGCGCAGCGCGCCATACGCACGGTCCGCGCGCGCGCCGCCGAGTTCCGCGTGGATACCGCGCACGTCGGCATCATGGGTTTTTCGGCGGGCGGCGAACTGGCGGCGTACGCGGAAACACGTTGGGATCGCGGTAAGGCCGACGCGGCCGACCCCATCGAGCGGCAGAGCTCGCGCCCCGATTTCGTGGTGCTCGGATATCCCGGCGGGAAGGCGGCGAACATGACGTTCACCAAGGAGACGCCGCCGACCTTCATCGTGGTCAACAATGACGACACTCTCGCGCCCAACAGCACGGACTACTACGCGGCCCTGCGCAAGGCGGGCGTGCCCGTCGAGATCCACGTGTACCTTCACGGAGGCCACGGCTTCGGCATGACGGGGCGTACGCCGGAGTTTGCCAAGTGGCCTGTCTCGGGGTGGCCGGCGCGTTTTAAGGAGTGGATGCTCGATCAGGGTTTGCTGCGCTAGGCGGAGCGCTTGGTCAGCACCAGCGTGAGATTCAGTCCTACCGGCACGGGCACGAAGCGTTCGAAAAGCTGAATCCCGGGCACGACATATTCCGAGAAGAAGCGGTAGACGCCCATGAATTGCTGCTTCGAAGCTTCGTCTTTCTGGTAATTCACCTTGCGAATTTTGCTGAAGTAGAACGACCCCAACACGCCCAGCAGATTGTTGTAAGCCAGGTGCCGGACGTCGACAGGCAGGCCTTGAATCAGCGCCCGCATCATCTTTTTGTTGTAGCGCCGGTAGTGGCCGATGTTGACATCCAAGTCCGAGTACAGAAAAGGCAGGGCCGGCACCAGGATGATCACGTTGCCGCCGGGACGTGTCAAGTCGAGCATCGACTCCAGGAACGGCCTGTCGTGTTCGATGTGCTCCATGACGTGGACGGAATACACGGAGTCGAAATGCTCGCGGTAGTCGGGGACCAGCGCTTCGGCAGTTGCCTGTAGCGCGATACTTTTCGGCACGCCTTGCACGCGGTCTCGAAGCGCTCCGAAGAAGTTGGGCGAGGGTTCGGTGGCGACCAGTTCCTCATGTGCGCGTGCCGCCGCGACCACCCTGGTGATGCGGCCGATGCCGGCGCCGATCTCGAGTAGTTTGCTTCCCAGGTAGGGGCGGAACAAGGAGTATTGCCATTGGCTCAGGGCAGGAGTGGCATCTTCGGTCTCACTCCAGTGAGCCATTCCTTTGGCGTAAGTATCGTCGATCTGGCCTGGTTGCATCAGTGAGACATTATCCCAGTTTCGTTAGCTGGGAGTGTGCGAAGTCCGCAGATCGAGGTACAAAATGGGACCATCGGGAAGCGCCCGTCGCCCGCCGCCATGTTACATAATATTAGCTTGCCGCAGCACCTTGAAGTGGCGGACGTCACGAAGCGCTACGGCGGCGTGTACGCGCTGAAGGACGCAAATTTCACGCTACGCGCCGGGGAAGTGCACGCCCTGATGGGCGAGAATGGCGCGGGCAAAAGCACGCTGGCAAGAATCATCGCGGGCTCGGCGCGCGCCGATGGCGGCAGCATTTCCCTGCATGGCGCGCCGGTGGAAATCGCCTCTCCGCTGGATGCGCAGCGCCTCGGAATCGGCATCATCTATCAGGAGCTCGACCTCTTCCCCAACCTTACGGCGGGAGAAAACATGGTGATCGGGAACCTGCATTTTCCCGAGGGTCCGGTGGTCAACTTCCGCCGCATTGAGCAATTCTGCCGCCCGTTCCTACAGCAGGTGGGGCTGGATTGCGGCGTGCGTCAGTGCGCGGGCAGCCTCTCGATCGGCCAGATGCAGCTTCTGGCGATCGCGCGTGCGCTGAGTATGGACGCGCGCATCATCTTGATGGACGAACCCACCAGTTCGCTGTTCGACGATGCGGCGGAACGCCTCTTCGGCCTGATCGCGGCGCTCAAGCAGCGCGGCGTCTCGGTGGTCTACGTGTCGCACAAGATGGACGAGATCTTCCGCGTCTGCGACCGCGCCACGGTGCTGCGCGACGGCGAGACCATCGGCGTCGTGGACCTCGCCGGGAGCAGCGTGGACGAGTTGATCCGCATGATGGTGGGCCGCGAATTGAAGATGGCGTCGCGGACCGCACGGCGCGCGACGGGCGAGGTGATTCTGGAAGCGGAGAAACTCACCACCGCCAAACTGCGCGACGTGAGCTTCACTCTGCGGCGCGGTGAAGTGCTCGGCGTGGCGGGCCTGGTGGGCAGCGGGCGCAGCGAACTCGGCGCGGCGCTCTTCGGCATCGACCCCATTGTGAGCGGGGCGCTGCGCCTGTGCGGAGCGGCCTACACTCCGAATTCGCCGCGCGACGCCATGTCGGCGGGCGTCGGACTCCTGCCCGAGGACCGGCGCCTGCAAGGGCTGATGATGGGCATGAGCGTGCGTGAGAATGCCACCCTGGGCGTGCTGTCACGCTTGAGCCGCGCGGGATGGATTGATGGCGCACGCGAAGCGGCGGAGGTCGCGCCGGCAGCACGCCGGCTTGAACTCGCCTGCCCTTCCATGGAAGCGCCGGTCAGCCAGTTGAGCGGCGGCAATCAGCAAAAGGTGCTGCTCACGCGCTGGCTGCTGCTCCATCCGCAGGTGCTGTTTCTGGACGACCCCACGCGCGGCATCGATGTCGGCGCGAAGCAGGATATCTATCGTCTGATCGACGAGCTCGCGGAGGAAGGGAAAGCGATTATTCTGGTGAGTTCGGAATTGCCGGAATTGTTGCGCTGCTGCGACCGGATTCTAGTGTTGAACGAAGGGCGCGCGAAAGCGCTCTATCAGGCGGATGAGGCGACACAGGAGAACATTATGAGTGCGGCGACCACGGCCTGGGCGGGCGGCGCATGACCGCCAGACTGCGGCCGCTGCAAAGCCTGGCGGCCCTGCTGGGCATTTTACTGCTAGCCATCGCCATCAGCCCCACGGCGTCCGACGGCTCGCGCATCTTCCTGCAGGCCGGCAATCTCACCGACATCCTACGGCAGGTCTCGCTGATCGGCATCATCTCGCTGGCCATGACGTTCGTGATTCTCACCGGCGGAATCGACCTCAGCGTGGGCAGCATTCTGGCGCTCTCCACTTCGCTGGTGGCGATGTTCCTGACGCGTGGTTACACGACGCACATCGGCGTGGCGATCCTGGCGGCGATCGCCTTCGCGGCGGGGGCCGGTGCGTTGAACGGCATGGTAATCGCGCTCACCGGCATTCAGCCGTTCATCGTCACGCTCGCCAGCATGATCGGCGTGCGCGGACTGGCCAAGTGGCTGACCAACAATCAGAATATCGACATTGGTTTCGGCCGCGACCTGGCCGCCGATTTCGCCGCCGTCTTTCGCGAGAAGGCGATTGTGATCGGTGCTTATGCGGCGGCGGCGGCGCTGTTCTGGGTGGTGCTGGCGCGCACCGTCTTCGGCCGCCACGTGCGCGCCGTCGGCGATAACGAAACGGCGGCGCTGTACGCCGGGCTACCCGTCCGAACGACCCGGCTTTGGGTCTACACGCTCTCCGGTTTGTTCACCGGCGTGGCGGGAGTGCTCTACGCCGCGGAAAATCATCAGGGCAATCCGAACGCGGGGGTGGCCTACGAGTTGGATGGCATCGCTGCGGTGGTGATCGGCGGCACGCGGTTATCCGGCGGCGGGGGCTCGATTTCCGGTACCATCATCGGCACGTTGATTATGGGCGTGTTGACGAATATGCTGCGTCTGAACAATGTGGATAGTAACGTGGAGATGATGATCAAAGCCGTGATCATCGTGCTGGCGGTGGCGGTCCAACGCGAGAGGATTCAATGATGCGACAAGCGGTGGTTTCGAGCATGTTGGCAGGCGCGCTCCTGCTGGCCGGGTGCGGCGGAGGCGCGCCGGCGAAGAAGCAGTTCGTGGTCGCCTTCAGCCAGGCTAACAACGCGGAGCCCTACCGCGCGGCGCAGAATGCGTTCCTCACCAAACTCATGGCCGAGCAGCCCGACATCAAGCTGGTGATCAGCGACGCGCAGCAGGACAACAGTAAGCAGGTTGCACAGGTGGAGACGTTCATCCGCCAAAAGCCCGACCTGCTGATTGTGGCGCCCAACGAGCGCGCCGCTCTGACTGCGGTGATGGGCCAGGCGATGGAGGCGAAGATCCCCGTCATCTGCCTGGAGCGCGACATTCTGCAACCCAATTACACCAGCTATGTGCACAGCGACAATGTGGCGATCGGCAGGCTGGCCGGCCAGTTCATCGTGGATCACCTGACGAAGAAATACGGCAAGCCCCGCGGCAATGTCGTCGCCATGCGGGGCCTGCTCGGCGTGGAGGGCGAGATCAATCGCGAGCGCGGCGCCAAAGAGGTAATGGACAAATACCCGGAGATCAAAATGGTCGCGGACCCGGTGGCGGATTGGATCCAGGCCAAGGCGAAAGACCGCATGACTGAGGTCCTGCGCGCGCAGTCGAAGATCGACGTGGTCTATGGCCATAACGATCCGATGGCAATCGGCGCCTATCTGGCCGCCAAGGAATTGGGCCGCGAGAAAAAAATGATCTTCGTCGGCGTGGATGGCCTGGGTGGCGCGGCGGGCGGCATACGCAAAGTGATGGACGGAATTCTGGCCGCGACCTTCGTCTATCCGTTGTGCGTGGATAAGGCGGCCGAGGTTGCCGGCAAGATTTTGCGCGAACCGGGCTTCCGTCCCGAGAAGGATTACGTGCTGGAATCGGTGATGATCACACCGGAGAATGCAGGGAAGATGTATGAAAAGTATACTATTCCGGGCATAAACTAAGGTTATCTATTTTGTTACCAGTACTTAGCGGTACTGCGGGTCTTGGAAAGCTTCTGGTACAGTATGAAATACCGGGACAGCCGGAGTCGTATTAACATGCCGAAACCTCAAGAAGCTAAACAAGTCGTAAATACCATCGTGCGAAGTCTGTTTCTGGTCGCGCTAGTGATGTTCGCAACCGAGAAGGAGGCCCGTGCCTATACGGACCCCGGCACGGGAGCCCTGATCTGGCAGATGATGGTGGCCGGCCTCGTCGGCGTTGGCTTCTATTTCCGCCGCATCACCACTTGGTTCAAAAGCCGAAAAGGTTCAAAAGATTGAACTCGGCGGCTCACTCCACCCCGAGTATTTCCGCCTCGTTCCGCGACCCCGCTGGTAGTCTCTTCCGGTACCAAGGCCGAATTCTGCGTGTAGTCAACGCCCTGGGCGCGGCCGATCTGGAAGCCTTTCTGGGAGCTCCTTCCGGCAAGAAACTGATGGCCTCCGGCACTGTGGTGCCCACCCGACGCCTCAACGACGCCGAGTGCAGCGAACTTCTGGCCGATCCGTCCGTCCGTGAACTCTACCAGGCGCGCGGCGGACAGATGATTCTGGAGCACGAGCG
>JBDTPR010000467.1:0-5628 GCA_039932635.1 Candidatus Solibacter sp. | reverse complement strand
CCGGGCGCGAATTCGAAGCGGAACGTGCCGAGGTCCGTGGTGACGACGGCCTCGAGGTCAGAGGCGCTCTGCCCCAGCAGTGCCAGCGGACAGAGAAGAAGGGCGAGCAGATTGGGGCGCATCGCTACTATCGTAACTCTGTGAATTGTGCGGGCGGGGTGATAATGAGATTCGAGGAGACCGGATGAACTGGAGCGCGATTGGAGCCATCTTTCTAGCGGTTGCGGTAGGTTTGGGAGCGTTCGGGGCGCACGGCTTGAAGGACCGGCTGGATGCCTATTCCCTGGGAATCTGGGAGAAGGCGGTGTTCTATCACTTCATTCACTCGATGGGCGTGCTGGTGGTCTCGCTACTGCCGCGCACGGGAAGTTTTCCGGTCGGATCGGCGTCCAATGTCTGCTGGCTGCTGATCGTGGGCGTGCTGGTCTTCTCAGGCAGCCTGTACACGCTGGCGCTCACCGGGGTGCGGTCGCTGGGCGCGATCACGCCGCTTGGCGGCGTATGCTTCATCGCGGCTTGGCTGCTGCTGGCCTACTATTTCATCGCGCAACGGGCTTAGATAATCATGCATACTTCCACGGTGGATTTGGCCGCGATCGCGCGGCAGGATATGATCGCTCGCGGCTTCGAGCCGGATATGCCGGCCGCGGCGCGGCAGCAGGCAGAGGTCGCGCGGCAGTCGGCGGATGGCGAGATCACGGATCTCACCGGGCTGCTCTGGTCGTCTATCGATAACGACGAATCGCGCGATCTGGATCAGGTCGAATGGGCGGAACGGGCGACCAATGGTATCAGGGTGCTGGTGGGAATCGCGGATGTCGACAGCGCGGTCGCGAAGGACTCGCCGATCGACCAATATGCGGCGACCGAGACGACAACGGTTTACGCCGGCGTGCGGAACTTCCCGATGCTGCCGGAGCGGCTTTCCACGGACCAGACTTCGCTCAATGAGGACGAGGACCGGGTCGCGGTGGTGATCGAGTTCACGGTGGCGGCGGATGGCTCAGCGGGCGCGCAACGCATCTACCGGGCGCGCGTTCGCAATCGCGCGCAGCTGACCTACAGCGGCGTGGGGCCGTGGCTCGAAGGCAAGGCGGCGATGCCTGCGAAGGTGTCCAAGATGCCGCGGCTGGCGGAGCAACTGCAATTGCAGAACGAGGCGGCGCATCTGCTGCGCGCGGCGCGCGACCGCATGGGCGCGCTCACTTTCGACCGCGCGGAATTGCAGGCGATTGTCGACGACGGCAAGGTGCGCTCGGTGGAAGGACGGCGGGCCAACACGTCGTCGCGGCTGATTGAAGATTTTATGATCGCCGCCAATGAAGCGATGGCGCAGACGCTGCGGGCAGCGGGAGTGGCTTCGATCCGGCGGATCGTGAGGGCGCCGGAGCGCTGGCCGCGCATGGTGGAACTCGCGGCCCGTCACGGAGAGACGCTGCCCCCAGAGCCCGATGCGGGGGCGCTGAACGCTTTCCTGGTGCGGCGAAAGAAGGCCGACCCGGACCACTTCGCTGACGTGTCGCTCACCGTGCTGAAACTCATGGGACCGGGCGAATACGTGGCGGCGCTTCCGGGCGGCGAGCAGGAGGGGCATTTCGGACTCGCGGCGCACGATTACACGCACTCCACGGCGCCCAACAGGCGCTTCGCCGATCTGGTGACGCAGCGGCTGCTCAAGGCGTCGCTGGCGCATGCGGCGGCTCCGTATTCCGCGGAGAAACTCGCCGCGATTGCGCGCAATTGCACGTTGAAGGAAGACGCGGCGCGCAAGGTGCAACGAGACATGACCAAGCGGATGGCGGCAGTGGCGCTGGCGAGTCATGTGGGCCAGCGGTTCGCCGCGGTGGTGACCGGTGTCACGTCGAAGGGCGTGTTCGTGCGGATCAGCGAGCCTCCAGTGGAAGGACGGCTGATGCGCGGCGAGGAAGGCGTGGATGTCGGCGATCGGATTCACGTGGAGTTGCTGGGGACCGACGCGCAGCGCGGGTTCATCGATTTTGGGAGAGCGGAATGATGGATGTGAAGATCGAGATGCTGCGGCACACTTTGGCGACGCTGGCCTACCGCGCGGGCAAGGCGCTACGCAGCGCGCCGCCGGAGTTCGCGAGCTACGGGGAGCGTACGCCGGGACAGATTCTGGCGCACATGTGCGATCTGTTCGAGTGGGCGCTCACGCTGGCCGATGGCAAGCAGGCGTGGCGCAATTCGGAGGTGGGCGCGTGGGAGGCGGATGTCGCGCGCTTCTTCGCGACGCTGGAAGCGTTTGACCGGCGCGTGGCGAGCGGTGTGCCGTTGGCCGATACTGCGGAGCGAATCTTTCAGGGGCCGGTGGCCGACGCGCTGACGCATGTGGGGCAGATTGCCATGCTGCGACGCATGGCGGGATCTAAGATACCGGGCGAGAACTATCATGTGGCGCAGATTGAAATCGGTTGCGTCGGGTTCGCACAGGCTGCTCCCGTGCGTGAGTTTTGATTGTCAACGATTAGGGAACGTCGTGCGGCAGATTGCCCCACTTGCGGAACGTGTTTGCTTGCGGGCATGGGGCTTTCACCGCAGAGACGCAAAGAACGCAGAGGAAACGCAGAGAAAAGCGCAGGGAAGACACTAACGAGCGGGATCAGAGTTCAACGCTCACGGCCGCGGCTCTGATGGGGTTCGTGTGTGGACAGGCCAGGAGGCCAGCCCTACTTCCTCTTCAGGAGGATTTCTATGGGTCGGGTGGCGGCCAGGTTGACTTCCGCCTGCGGCCTTTTCATTCGCGTCAGTTCAGCGGCGGCGATAGGGGTTCCGACGGGCTGGCCGTTTTCGATTGCGTCCAGCAGTTTGACTCCGGCCGTGCCTAGCGCGGCCAAGTCGCGGGAGAGCGGTTTGAGTTCCGTCAATAACGGGCTGTCGGCGGCCAGTTCCTGGAAGCGCGCGTCGTTGGCGATCCAGCGGGTGAAGGCGCGGCGCAGGGCGGCGGCTTCGGCTGTGGTTGTCTTGGGATCGGCAGCGAATTTCGCGGCGGCGAGTTCGAGAGCGCGCACACTTTCGCTTTCGGGGCGCGCGGCATCGGCGAGCCGATTGAGCGGCACAAGGCTGGTATAGCGATTCCCTCGCGCGCGCTGATCCAAGCCCAAACCCTCTACGGAGTCGGCAAGTACGCGCAGCGGTTCGATGGGACGGCCGCCGGTCATGCGGTCCAACATGGGCGCGTAATTGGCGCGATGTTGGATACCGGTGAATTCGAGCACGCGGCTGATCGCTTCCATGCGGGTGTACATCGAGGCGACGTCACGGGTGCCCGGAGAAGACCAGAGGCGCTCCGCGATAACGGCGGCGCGCGGCCAAATCCGCGAGTCCACCGTCTCCTGATTGACGTACTCGGCCCACATGCACATCTCGCCGCCGAGGATGCGCGATTTGTCATCGGCTCCCAATCTGTCGGCATCGGCGGAGAGCGGGTCGACGTTGTAGTGGAAGGACGCGGGACGCATGTGATCGAGATAGAAGCCGTACGAGAGGATGCCGCGATAGCCCTTGCTGGCGGCCTCGGCGAGGGCCTTCTGGCCGCGCCAGGATTGCACCACGATATTGTTGGGAACGTCGGGGTGCAGCACTTCGTCCCAGCCAACCACGATCTTGTTGCGCCTGGTGAGAAGTTTGATCACACGCTGATTGAAGTAGGCCTGGATAGCGTGTGCGTCTTTGAGGTTGTTCTGTTTGGCGAAGGCCTGAATGCGTGCCGAAGCCTTCCACTGTTTGTCCTCGACCTCGTCGCCGCCGATGTGGAAGTACGGGTCGGGGAAGAGCGCGGTCATCTCTTCGAAGAAGCCGTCGAGGAAGGTGTAGGTCTCCTCCTTGCTGGGGTCCAGCACGTTCTCGAAGATGCCCCATTTGCGGCCGATTTCATAGGGTCCGGGCGCGCTGCCGAGTTCGGGATAGCCCACCAGCCATGCCTGCGTGTGGCCGGGAATATCGAACTCGGGAACTACGCGAATGCCGCGGTCGCGCGCGTACTCGACCACGCCGCGGATCTGATCCTGCGTGTAGAAAAGGCCGTCGCTGCCTTCCTGGTGGAGCTTGGGGTAGCGCTTGCTTTCGACGCGGAAACCCTGATCGTCGGAGAGGTGCCAGTGGAAGACGTTGAGCTTGACCGCGGCCGCGGCGTCGATGTTGCGCTTGACGACTTCGAGCGGCATCCAGTGGCGTGCGGAATCCAGCATGAGGCCGCGCCAGGGGAAGCGCGGTTTGTCCTCGATGTGAATGGCGGGGACTTCGAAACCGTCCTTGCCGAGAGTGACAAGTTGTCCGAAGGTCTCGAGGCCGTGCAGGGCTCCGGCGCGGTTGGGGGCTTTGAGGAGGGCGCCGTTCGGGTCCACGTCGAGCGTGTAGGATTCGTCTTCGCCGAGGGTGGGATAGTCGGCTCCCGGGGCGGCGCATTCGACGCGGAGTTTAGTCGTGGCGTTCTTGAGCCCCAGCATGGGGACGCCGATCTGGCGGGAGAGTCGCACGGCGAAGCGGCCGATGGCGGCGTCGAGGCGGGCGTCCTGCGTGCCGGTGAGCGCGATCTTGAAGGTGTTGTCGATCACCAGCCTGCCGGTGGTGGGCCGCACCGTAACGGGGAGCGGCATGAGGGCGGGCGCTGCGAACGCGGCCGAGGTCAGGGCTAGGGCGAATGCAAATCGGAGCATCTTCTCTATGATGACTTAGCCGCGGGTGCGGGACAAGGCTGGCAGCAAGAGAGTGGCAAACGCTCCCTAACGGTCGCGGCTCTGATTGGGGCTCGCTCCTACGACATCAGGGGCAGGCGGCGGATGCGTTTGCCGTTGGCGTCGAAGATGGCGTTGCCTATGGCGGGTGCGATTCCTACGATGGGCGTCTCGCCTGCGCCGGCGGAGACCAGATCTTTGCGATCGAGCAGGACACTCTCGATCACGGGCATATCGGCGAATCGCGGAACGCGATAGCGCGCGAGGCGGTTGTTGGCGATCTTGCCTTCGCCGAAGTGGATCTCCTCGAAGAGCGCTCCACCCAGCCCCTGAATGACGCCTCCCTCCACCTGATTGCGCAGATGTTCGGGGTTGACCACGGCTCCGCATTCGAAGGCGACTACGGCGCGCAGAACTTTGACGGCGCCTGTCTGCGAGTCTACCGAGACCTCGGCGCAGGTGGCGACGTAGCCTCCCTTCTCGAAGCCCGCGGCGATGCCGAAGCCCCGTCCCGCCGATTTCTGGCGACCCTTCCAATTGAACTTGTCGGCGGCGGCGATGATGACGGCGCGAAGTCGCTCATCCTTGGCGTTCTTGAGACGGAACTCAAGCGGGTCGAGCTTCACCGAGTGCGCGAGCTCGTCCATGTACGACTCGCGCACGAAGTGATTGGCCGTGGCGGCGAGGCCGCGGTAGGAGCCTTGGCGGAGCGGCGATTTGGCCTGGTGAAACTGCTCCTTCTTGCCGGGAATGCTGTAGGGCGACTGCAGTCCGCTGCCGCCGGAGTTGTAGTTGTGGAACTCCCACTCGGTGATTGCGCCATCGGGCGCGGCCTTGCCCGAGACTTCGATCAGGCCGCCCGGGCGGAAGTAGGCCCAGGTCATTTCCTCTTCGCGCGTCCAATTCCGCTTGACGGGCTTGCCGACCGCTTTGG
>JBDTPR010000466.1:0-5633 GCA_039932635.1 Candidatus Solibacter sp. | reverse complement strand
CTTTGTGTTATCCATGTTCTTATCGGCGTGCATCGGCGTTCATCGGCGGCCCAAAATCTTCTTCCCCTACTGCTCCCGCAAAGCCGCCATAGGATCCATTCGTCCCGCCCGCCGTGCCGGAATAAAACAAGCCGCCAAAGCCACCACTCCGAACACCCCCGCCACCACCGCAATGGTCACCGGATCGCGCCCGTCCACCTCATACAGCAAGCTATTCAGCACCCGTCCGAACCCCAAAGCCACCGCGCCCGCGCCCACTAGCCCGATTACCACGGGAGTCATCCCTTGCCGCAAAATCAGCCGGTGCAAATCGCCCGCCTGCGCCCCCAGAGCCGCGCGGATTCCCAGCTCCGAAGTCCGCCGCGCCACCGCATACGAGACGACGGCATAGATCCCAAAACTCGCCACCAACAGCGCCATGGCCGCAAACGCGCCCGCCAGCAGCATCTGGAACTTCCGTGTAGCCAGGCTCACATCCAGCACCTGCGACATCGTCCGCATCGCCGGCGCCGGAACATCCGGATCGGCCGCGCGGATCGCCGCGCGCAGCGCCCCGGCAATCGATTGCGGTTCGCCCGACGCCCGCGCCACCAGCGTCGTACGGTAGGGCATCCATTCCCAGTAGCCGCGATACACCATCGCCACCGGCGGATGATCCGCGTCGGCCCGCACATCGCCGGCCACCCCGATCACCTCGGTCCACTCATTATTCCCTCTCGTAAATCGCCGCCCCACGGCATCATGCCCGGGCCACAGCGACCGAGCCAACTGGTTCGAGATTATCGCCCGGTGCTGCGCCCGATCGCCCTCGGCAAGCGCCCTCCCCTGCAGCAGAGGAACCCCCATCGTACGGAAGAAATCGGGGCTCACAAACCGCACATTGACCGTGAACTCGGGACTCGTCCCGCCATTCGCGGACACGCCGTCCACCCACGTTTCACCCTGCAAGGGCAACGCCGAAGAGAGCGCCGCGGCTTCCACGCCAGGCTGCGTACCCAGCGAGGCAAACAGCCGTTGGTAGAACCCGCTGCGCGCAGCCTCTTCCCGGTACTTATCTCCCGCCAGTCCGATATCCACCGCCAGCACGGTCGGAGCGTTGAACCCCTTATCCGCGCGCACCAGCCGCACGAAGCTGTTCAAAAACATGCCGGCCAGAATCAGCAGCACCGCGCTCAAGCCCACTTCGGACGCCACCAGCACGCCGCGCAGCCGCATCGCGCCCGATGACGCCGTGCCTCCGCGCGTCGCCGAACGCAGCGCGGTCTGTGGATCCGCACGGCCTGCCAGCCAGGCCGGAAGGAAGCCGAACATCAGCGCCATCACCGCCACCAGCAGCGCTTCGAACCCGAGCACCCGGCCATCCAGCGCCAATTCATCCAGCCGCGGAATCCCGGCCGGAGCGTAAACCTTCAGCAGCGCGATCCCCGCCGCCGCGATGCCGGCCCCCAGCGCGCCCCCCGCCAACGCCAACACCAGCGACTCCGCCAGCCCCTGCCGGATCAGTGCGCCGCGTGACGCGCCCAACGCCGCGCGCACAGCGAATTCGCGGCTGTGGCGCTCGCTGCGCGCCAGCATCAGGTTGGCCAGGTTCACGCAGACAATCAACAACAGCGCCGCGATAGCGCTCATCAACACCAGCAGCCCGCGCCGGGAACTGCCGGCTACCATCTCCAACATGGGGATCGCCGCGGCCCGAAGGTGGACCGCCTCTCCCGCCAGGGCTTCCATGCGTGCCTGCACCGCCTCCAATTGCGCCACCGCCTGCTGACGCGAAGCGCCACGGCGCAATCGCGCCACTACCGGGTAATTGTGGGTGCCCAGCAGTTGCTGCAATTCGCCCTTGTTGAAGACCTTCGGCAGGAATACTTCGGCGCGCGGAGCGATTTGCCCGCCGGCGCTAAACGCCTCGGCGGCCGGGAAGCGGAAATCCGGTCCCAGAATTCCCACCACCGTACGCACCCGTCCATTGAAGGAAACCTGGCGGCCCAGCACCGACGCATCTCCCTGGAACCGGCGCTTCCATAGCCCGTCGCTCAGGATGGCGACGTTGTCGTTGCCCGCCTCTTCCTCCTCGTCTCGAAAGTCGCGGCCCAACGCCATCCGCGATCCCAATACCCGGAACAGATTGGCAGACACCAGTGCTCCATCCAGCCGCTCGGGTTCGCCCGCCCCGGTCAGGTTCAAGGTAGTCGGTTGGATTGCCGACATGCTCTCGAACGCGGGGCAATTGGCACGGAACTCCACAAAGTGGCGGGCGTTGACCGGCACGGTAGGATAAAGCCGGGAAATCTTCGGCAGGATCTCGCGAATGCTCACCAGCCGTTCCGATTCTGCGTAAGGCAGCGGCTTGAGCAGGACGCCGTTGACCAGTGAGAAAACCACCGAAGTGGCGCCCAGTCCCAAACCGAGCATCAGAATCGCCGGAGCCGCAAATCCAGGTTCCCGCAGCAAAGAACGAAGGGCGTGTTTCAAACTGCCGCTGAGTTGCATCTCACTAGGACGAATCGGACCCCTAGACGTTAGCTACCCCTAACCTCAACCCACCCTTCACTACCGCAATCAAAACCACCGCCACATGCAGGGCATGATCGAAGCGTCCGTCCGCGATCGCCGCCGCTAACTCCTCGAGCGTCCAGGCCATCACCTCGATCCCCTCTTCCGGAGTCCGCCCTTCCACCAATCTCACGCCCCGCGCAAGACACGTAAAAATGCGATTCCCCAAGCGGCCCACATCGGTCTCCATGCCGCCGAGAAACTCCACTTCATCCGCCTGGTATCCCGTCTCCTCCAGCAACTCGCGCCGCCCGGTCTCCTGGGGAGTTTCGCCCGGATCCACCAACCCGCTAGGCAACTCCAGCGTATGGTGCTCCACCGCGGGCCGATATTGCCGCACGATCAGCACGCGCCCCTCTTCCGTAAGCGCCACCACGGAAACATAATCCGGCAGGCGCAGCGAGTAGTAGGGAGCCTCGCCCTCGACCATAGTCTTACTGACAATCTCAAACCAGGGCGTAGAGAACGGAACCTCGACCTTCACCGGCTTCAGCACCGCACTTGTGGGGCAGGCTTCAGCCTGCGCACCGACTTCAGTCGGTGCATCCGAGCGAAGCTCGGACTTTCTCGCCTGCGTGCGCTTCATCCCCGAGCCTCCAACACCCAGGCATTCGCGCGCAAATATTCCAGCGTGCGAATGATCCCCTGCTGAATCGTCAACCGCGGCTGCCATCCCAGAGACCGCATCCGAGCGCAATCCAGAAAAATGAACGGGCTGTCGCCCACCCACCCGCGCTCGCCGCCTGCGTATTTCAACTTCGGCGTCAGCCCGAGATGGCCGCTGATCCACCCGATCGAATCGTTCACCCGGCAATATTCATCGGTCCCCAAATTGAAGATATTGACTCCCTCTGCCCCGCGCTCCGCCGCCAGCAGAATCGCATTCACGCAATCCTGCACGTAGAGGTAAGACTTGCGCTGCAGCCCATTCCCCAGCACGTCGAGCCCCTCCGGGTGCGCCAGCAACTGCCGGTAGAAATCGAACACGTGGCCGTGCGTGTAGCGCTCTCCCAAGATCGAGACGAAACGGAAAATGAACGCCTGAAACCCGAACGCCGTAGCGTACGCCGCGATCATGCCCTCGGCCGCCACCTTCGACGCGCCGTATAAGGAGGTCTGCACCGGGAACGGCGCCGTCTCCGGCGTGGGGAAAATCTCCGGCTCGCCGTACACGCTGCCCGTGGACGAAAATGCGATCCGCCGCGTGCCATTCGCGCGCATCGCTTCCAACACGTTCCACGTCACGATCGTATTCTGCTCCAGATCGCGCCGCGGACGGTCAGGGCCGAAACGAACGTCGGCATTCGCAGCCAGGTGGAAGACGAATTCCGTCCCCGTCATCGCCTGCTTCACCGCGTCCAGATCCAACAGGTCCGCTTCCACCAGCTTGAAGCGCGGATGGGCGTGCGCGCCCTCCAAAAACCGTCGAAAGCCGGTCGAAAAATTATCCACTCCGGTGACTTCATGACCTTCGGCCAGCAGCCGGTCTACCAGATTGCTGCCGATGAATCCCGCCGCGCCCGTTACCAGTGCTCTCACTTTAAACTCCCGCCGAACCGGTGCTCCAGCCCGATCTGGAAAATATCACGCACATTGCGCAGATTGCCCGCCACCAGGTCCAGCCGGCTATCCGCATCGTCGCGCCAGCGAATCGGGATCTGCTCGATGCGGTATCCCAGCCGTCTGCCGATTGCCAGTATCTCCACATCGAACATATAGCCATCGATCTTCTGGCGGCGAAAGAGTTCCTTCGCCACGTCATGCTGGAAAAATTTGAAGCCGCACTGCGTGTCTTGTATGCCCGCCAGCCCCACCACGGTCTGCATGAAAAAGTGGAAGCCCGTCGATCCTACGCGCCGGTAGAGCGGCTGCGCCTTCTCGATCACCGCGCCATTGCGCCGCGACCCGATAACCATCTCGATGCCTTTGGCCAGCATCGCGCGAAACTTATCGAAGTCCTCGATCGGAACTTTGTTATCGGCATCGGCATACCCGATGATTTTGCCGGTGGCGCGGCTCACCGCCTCGCGAATGCCCAGCCCCTTGCCGCGGCGCGCGTCGGCCCCCGTGGCCAGCAGCGCGGGGTTGGTCGCCGCCATGCTGCGCACGATCTCGCGCGTGCCGTCCGTGCCGTCCGCCGCCACAATGATTTCGTAAGTCAGCTGGCGGCTTTCAAAGTAATCCACGGCCTCGCCGATGGTCTTGGGAATCACGCGCGATTCGTTGTAAGCCGGCAGAACCAGGCTAATCTCGGGAGTCATTTGGGGGACGTTTTATTGTAACGTCTCGCACTTGCGAAGTCGCTGCCGGCGATCACAAACCGCAGTGGTAAGTCGGCCGATTGCGTGATCCCGATCCGCGCCGTGACCAATGTCTCGAAGGCCGCTGCTGCAACCGCTTCGCGGATGACTAATTCGCCCCGTGTGACATCCAGGCCGTTCTGCGCGCGCGTGATCCCCAGCGCGAGCGTGAGCTTGCCAGGACCATCGGCAAGCTGGCTGACTTTGTGCGCGGCCGGCCGGCGCGCCCGCATCAGCTCGATTCCCGCCACCGGTTCCAGCGCGCGAATTAACACCGCGCCCGGCACCCCGTCCGACTCCGCGACCAGGTTCAGGCACTCGTAGATTCCGTAGATCAGGTACACGTAGGCGTACCCCGGAGGTCCGAAGATCACCCGCGTGCGATCGGTCAACCCGTGGGCCGAATGCGCCGCCAGGTCGTCCCCGCCCAGGTAGGCCTCGGTTTCCACGATCCGCCCCGCCGTAGCCCCGTGCACCACCACTTTGCCTAGCAGCTCGCGAGCCACCTGCACCGTAGATCGGGCGTAGAACCGTCGCGGCAATATTCGTCCGAAGCGCACTGTTCAATTTTAATCGTTAGACCCCCCACGCCACCGCCCCTGCGAGCGCCTCAGCCCACCGCGCGCCCCGCCACGGCCCACCGCGCACCATGCGCCCCCAGCCACGCGCGCCCGCCACGAACACCGACTCGCCCGCCTCATAGAATTTGCCGAGCGCGCGCCACCGCAGCATATTCTCATCGAAGGATGAGCCTGAACGGAGCCAGCATTAGATCGAGAT
>JBDTPR010000465.1:0-5637 GCA_039932635.1 Candidatus Solibacter sp. | reverse complement strand
TGGGCTCGGGGCTGCCCACATTTGTGATCTGTCATGATTTCTTTCCGTTTTGCCCTGCCCTCAACATTTCGTTTCATGGAGTCTGCCACGAATGTACCCCGGCCAGCCTCGCTCGCTGCACTGTGGAAAATCAACACAATCGTTTCTTTCTGAATATTCCCGCGTCTTATTGGCCCCCCGTGAGGGCAGCTTTCGCCCAGATCGTGAATCGCCAGTTATGTAGGCTGATAGCCCCATCCGCTTCAGTTCGCGTTCACTATGAGGAACTCGCCCCGGAACTTGCGGAGCGGATTACCGTTGTTCCCCATGGCGCTCGTGCCATTTCCGATAGGCCGTTGAAGCTCAGGTTGGAGTCGGCGTCCCGGTTGCGGATCGTGATCCTCGGCTCTCTTGCTCCCAACAAGGGTGCCGGGCTGCTTGAGGAAATGATGCCCAGGTTGATCGAGTTTGCCGACCTGTACCTGGTGGGCTGCGGGGCCGAGAATTGCTCGCGGTTCGAAGGCATTCCGGGCGTTAAGGTCATACTGCAATACCAACGAGAGGAACTGCCGGAAATCCTCGAAAAGATCAACCCGCACCTCGGCCTGCTTTTATCGATTGTTCCAGAGACTTTTAGTTTCACCTTGCAGGAGTTGCTTGAGCTCGCCATCCCGGTGGTCTGTACACGGATGGGCAGTTTCGCGGACCGGGTGGAAGATGGCGTCAACGGCTTCTTATGCGAACCGGAGGCCGGAGCAATAACCGCACGGCTTCTCAGTCTGTATGAGGACCGCGAGCCGCTGTCCCGAATTCACTCGCTTCTCGGCAAGCTGCCCCGGCGCGATCTCTCGGACATGATCGAGGATTATCGAAGCCTGTCCGCATTGCCTGAATTCTCTGCGAAAGCATACTTCGCGCCACGCATTCCGCTTCCCGAGAAGGTAACTCGCGCAAAATGCCAAGTCCGCTGGCGCGTGACGGGGGAGGAATTCAACGAAACCAAGTCCTCAATCGAGTACTTCCCAAGCGAGACCGCGCAGCATTCCCTTCGGCTTGTCATCCCCGCGGCAGACGAAGAACCAATCGAATTGCGACTCGACCCCGCCGACCGTTCGGGTTCGATGTTGGTCCGCAGGCTGGCGGTGAAAAGCAAGCAAGGCGTTTGCCTTTGGCTCTGGGACGGCGAGGCCGGCCGGATTGGAAGGTCGATGCGAGAAGACATGGAATTCCTTGCGGCGCCTGACGGTGGTTCCGGCAGTTTCCTGCTTTTGTCCGGGAACAGCCCGCGCTTCGTGCTTCCGGCGGATGGCGCTGTCTGCCGAGAACTCCGCGAGGGAGGCGTCGTAGAGTTCGACTTTGTCTGGTTTCCTCCAGACCGTACGTCACTGCAACGGTCCTTAGCGATGGAGTTGATTGAACTTAGGAATAATTCGGCTAAGTACGAATCCCAAGCTACAACCGCGCAACAGGAACTTTTTATCGCGCGCGACACGCTAGAACATGTTACGGGCCGCGTGGCCGATCTTGAGAATTCCATTTCATGGCGGTGGTCGTCGCCCCTGCGCAGTTTGGGGCGCCTGGCGCTCCACGTGCGTCGTTGGATCTGAGGCCCCTTCCGCGCCAGTATCCGGGCATTTCCGGCGCGCGACCGCTGGACTAGCGGAGGAAGCGCTCCATGCCAGTCGGAAGTTGCCCAATCTCGGGTAGACGCTGCCCGCGCTTGACGTTTCTAAAGCGCACCATCGGCACGTTCCGCCCTTCAAGCGAAAATGTCGATCACCCGCTTCCGCATCTCATCGGCCGTCTGAAGCACACGAGCATTGGACTTGAACTGATTCCGTACAGAGAGCAAATCCACCATGTCCTCGGGAGGAGATTCCGACCGCGCGATCCGCTCCGCGGTCCGCTCCAACTTATTCTGGGCATCCTCCATACCGCCCAAAGCTAGGCCTGTAATACTCATGCCCTTTCTTATCGGCCGGTTCGCCAGTTATTCTAGTAAGGATGCAGAAAAGAAGGCTTGGCAACAGCGATATGCACCTCACCCCCATCGGCATCGGCGCCTGGGCAATGGGCGGCGGCGGATGGGCATTCGCCTGGGGACCGCAGGACGACGACGAATCGATCAGCGCCATCCACGCCGCGCTGGATCACGGCGTGAATTGGATCGATACCGCCGCCGTCTACGGACTCGGCCATTCCGAGGAGGTGGTGGCGCGCGCCCTGGCAGGTCGCTCCAATCGCCCCTACGTCTTCACCAAATGCGAGCGCGTCTGGAATGCCGACCGCCAGATCCAAAAGGTCCTCAAAGGCGATTCCATCCGCCGCGAGTGTGAGGATTCCTTGCGCCGCCTCCAAGTGGACGCGATTGACCTTTACCAGATCCACTGGCCCGAACCCGATGAGGACGTCGAGGAGGGTTGGGAAACCCTTGCGCGGCTCAAGGAAGAAGGCAAAGTCCGCTGGATCGGCGTCTCCAATTTCAACGTGGCGCAACTCGACCGCATACGCGCCATCGCGCCCGTCACCTCGCTGCAGCCTCCCTATTCGGCCGTCTCGCCCGAAGTCGAGGACGTGCAACTGCCCTACTGCCTGGAACACGGAATCGGCGTCATCGTCTACTCCCCGATGAAGTCCGGATTGCTCACGGGGAAGATGACCAAGGAGCGTGTGGCGGCCCTTCCCGAGGACGACTTCCGGCGCCGCGCCCCCGCTTTCCAAGAGCCGCAACTCTCGAAGAACCTGGCACTTGCGGAGGTCATGAAGACCATCGGCGCAGGTCACGGCCGGACCGCCGGAGAGGTCGCGATTGCGTGGACATTGCGGCATCCGGCAGTCACCGCGGCCATCGTCGGCATGCGGTCGGCAGAGCAGGCGGCGGGCGTGGCGGGAGCCCTGGAGTTCCAGTTATCGCCCGAAGAAATCGCCCAGATCGACAAGGCGCGCTAAGTAGCGGAACACCTTGCTGCGTTCAAAAAGCGAGTCCGGCTCTGCTATACTGTAGTGGTTCTGCCCGGAAAATCAGGATTATCCCATGTTCCTTAGTGTCAAAGAGTTGGAGCTGCGTAAGATCAGCTTCGATAAGGATTTTGAACCCGGGCAGCTTGAGTTCGCTGGAGAAGACCTGGAGTTGGGTTCCCCGATGCATGTCACCGGGACGGCCGAACTTCTGGAAGATTCCGGCGGGCAATTGCGTGTCCGTGGCAAGTACACCGCGGATATTAAGGCGCAGTGCCACCGTTGTCTGGCGCCTGTGCGCTATCCGCTGACCGCTGAGTTCGATTTGTTTTACCGGCCCGCCTCGGATGCTCCCGACGAGGAAGAGGTCAAAATCGACGCCGGCGAGGCGGAGATTGGGTTTTACGAGGATGGCCTGCAACTCGGGGACATTCTGCAGGAGCAGATTTTGTTGACCTTGCCGATGCAACGGGTGTGTAGCGAGACCTGCAAAGGAATCTGCCCCACGTGCGGCAAGAACCGGAACGAGTCCGGATGCGATTGTAAGCCGGTGGCCGACGATCGCTGGGGTGCGCTCCGTAAGTTGCAACTCTAGAAATTAAACCAGGCCCTTGAGCGATGCACGCTAAGGCCAGTACTTGAAGGAATTTGAGGTAGAGAAATGCCGAATCCGAAACGTAGACACTCCAAGAGAAGGACCAGTACCCGCCGCGCGCACGATTCCCTGAAGGCGTCCGGTCTGGCGGAGTGCCCCAACTGCCACGAGCCCAAGATCCCGCACCGCGTTTGTCCCAAATGCGGCCAATACAAGGGTCGTGAAGTGATTGAAGTGGTTGCCGAGTAAGCCCGCCCCAACATGCTGACCATTGCGTTGGATGCAATGGGCGGAGACCACGCCCCGACAGCCGAAGTAGAAGGGGCGGTTCGAGCCGCCGGGAGTTTGGGCGTCAAAGTACTCCTGGTGGGCCAGCAGGATGTGGTCCGTCGGGAACTGGAACAGCACGAAGGCTATCGCGATCTTCCCATCGAAATCGTTCACGCCAGCGAACGCGTAACCATGGAAGACAGCGCCGCCAAGGCGGTGCGGTCTAAACGGGATAGCTCGATGCGTGTGGCCTCGCGGCTGGTACGTGATGGGTGCGCCCAGGGCTTCGTGTCCGCCGGCAATACCGGCGCCGTGATGGCGACAGCCAAAATGGTGCAGGGTGTGGTGCCCGGCGTGGAACGTCCCGCGCTGCTCGGCGTGTTCCCCACCATGGCGGGAAATCCTGTGGTGCTGGTGGATGTCGGCGCCAATGTGGATTGCACGCCGGAAATGCTGGCGCAGTTCGCGGTGATGGGCGAGATCTACTCCCGCAATATTCTGCACCGTTCCAATCCGCGCGTTGGCATCCTCTCGATCGGCGAGGAAGAACATAAAGGCAACGACCTGACTCGCGCGGCGTGGCCGCTGCTCAAGAACCTGCGCATCAACTTCATCGGCAACGTGGAAGGCCGCGAGGTTTACGCGGGCAATGTGGATGTGATCGTGTGCGACGGCTTCACCGGCAATGTCGCTCTCAAAGTCTCCGAGGGCCTGGTGGACATGTTCAAGAAGTTGCTCCGCGAATCGCTGGAGGCCACCATCAGCGGCAAGATCGGCTATGCGCTTTCCAAGAGCGCGCTGACGAATTTCCGCAAGCGCCTCGATCATTCCGAATACGGCGGAGCGCCCCTGCTGGGCGTGCGCGGCGGCTGCATCATCGGGCATGGGTCGTCGAATGCCAATGCGATCAAGAACGCGATTCGGGTGGCGGCGGAATTCTCCGGCGGCAACGTCAACCGGCAGATCGAAGAAGAACTGACGCGCGTCTCCAAAGCCGGCGACTAGCTTAACCACGCACCCGCGCGACCCGTTACAATCCTGATATGCGTATGCAACTGGCGGCGCTCTTCGTGTGCGCGTCCGCCCTCTCCCTGGCTGCCGATTGGAAACCCGTTGATGGCCCCCTCACCACTCCCTGGACCGCCAAGGTAGCCGCCGACAAGGCGCTCCCCGAATACCCGCGCCCGCAAATGGTGCGCGCCAAGTGGACCAATCTCAACGGACTCTGGGATTACGCCATCCGCGGCATGGGCGATGACACGCTGGCGAAGTGGGAAGGCAAGATCCTGGTGCCCTTCGCCGTGGAATCCGCCCTCTCGGGCGTGAAACGTCCGGTGACGCCCGAGCAGACACTCTGGTACCACCGCGCCTTCACCGCCTCCGCTGCGAAGGGCTCCCGCGTGCTCCTGCATTTCGGCGCCGTGGACTGGCGCGCCGACGTGTCGGTCAACGGCAAGCCAGTGGGCCGCCACGAGGGCGGATACGATCCCTTCACCTTCGACATCACCGACGCGCTGAAGCCCGGCAATGCGCAGGAACTCGCCGTCACGGTGTGGGATCCCACCGACACCGCGCTGAATCCGCGCGGCAAGCAGGTGCTCGCTCCCAACAGCATCTGGTACACGGCGGTCACCGGCATCTGGCAGACGGTGTGGCTGGAAACCGTGCCCACCGCCCACGTCCGCGAACTCACGATGACGCCGGATATCGACGCGAAGCAACTGCGCCTCACCGTGGCCACCGCGGACGCCGCGGAGTTCACCGCCATCGCGCGCCTGCGCGGCAAGGAAGTGGGGCGCGTCACCGGCAAGACGAACGCCGAAACCAAGCTCGCG
>JBDTPR010000464.1:0-5657 GCA_039932635.1 Candidatus Solibacter sp. | reverse complement strand
AGCGCGGCACGGTCACCGACATCTTCCTGCCCATGATGATGCACAAAGCCGTCACGCATTCGGACTGGACGTGGTTTCGTAGCTTCGCGATGGTCCACCACGGCGCCGCTATCGAACCCATCCGGGCGAAATTGCACGCCACCTCCCGCGCGTTCGAAGAGGAACGCGCAAAAGGTTTCACTGGCATGAGCAAGGAGAGTATCGCGCGTTTCCTCGATCTCACCGTGGCCGTGGACCCGGCGCCCGCGGGCGCGTCCGATCTGCAGGAGGAGTATCGCCAGGGGCTGCTGGCGCTCAGCGTGGTGGTGGTGCTGGTGCTGTTGATCGCGTGCGCCAACGTGGCCAATTTGATGACTGCGCAGGCCGCGGCGCGCGCCCGCGAAATGGCTTTAAGGGTTTCGATTGGCGCCGGCAAGTGGCGCATCGTGCAACTCGTGTTGGTGGAGAGCGCGTGCCTCGCGATACTGGCCTCGGCCATCGGCGCGGTCTTCGCCGCATGGTCGGCGCCGTACGTCATCGGGCAGATCAACCCGCCCGACAATCCCGCCCGCCTGGATCTTCCGTTGGACTGGCGGGTACTCACCTTCTCACTGGCGCTAACCCTCGGTGTCATGGTGCTGCTTGGGGTCGTGCCCGCCCTGCGCGCCTCGTCGGTCCGGCCGGCGAGTGCGCTCAAGGGCGGCCAGAATCCGCATGGGCGCCAGCGCCTGATGCATGGCCTGATCGCGGCGCAGGTCGCATTCTGCTTCATCGTGCTGTTTGTCGCAGGACTCTTTGGCGCAACCTTCGACCGCCTGTCGCATCGCCCCATGGGTTTCGCGCCCGACCGGTTGCTGGCCGTGGACGCGGTGACGGTGGGCGCGCAGCCGCCGGTGTATTGGGAACAGGTAGCGCAGCATTTGCGCACCGTTCCCGGCGTCGAACGAGTCGCGCTGGCCGGCTGGCCACTGCTTGCCGGAAGGTCGTGGAACGGCTTCGTTTCGATCAACGGTGCGCCTCCGGGGCCAGTGATGGCATACTTCCTGAACGTCAGCGCGGGTTGGGTGGAGACCATGCGGCTCGAACTGGTTGCGGGTCACGACCTTCAACCGGGCGACACTGCGCCCGGCGCGGCCATCGTCAACCAGGCTTTCGTCAAGCAATTCTGCGCGGGGATCAATCCGTTGGGCGTGCAATTCGCCAAGCAGGAGGCCTTGTACAAGATAATCGGTGTGGTGCGCGATGCTCCCTACGAGAACATCCGCGACAGTGTGCCGGCTGTGGTCTATGTTCCACTTGCGACGCGGGGCCCGAGCGGCATGCAGCCCGTGGGACGCGCGACGTTCATGGTGCGCACAGCGAGCGCCAACCCCCTGGCTCTGGCCGCTACGTTGCGCCGCGAAGTGGGTCGGGCGCGCAGCGAATTCCGCGTGAGCAACATTTCTTCGCAGCTCGAGATTGTGGAGGCACAGACCGTGCGCGAACGCTTGCTTGCCGTGCTCGCCTTGTTCTTTGCGGGTGTGGCGCTATTACTGGCGGCTATCGGACTGTACGGCGTGCTGGATTATGGCGTGCAGCAGCGCCGCCGCGAGATCGGCATACGCATGGCGATCGGCGCACAGGCCGGCGATATTGCGCGGCGGATTACGGCTCAGGTATTTACGATGGTCGGGCTCGGCGCGGTTATCGGCATCGCCGTAGGCATGGCCGCCGTGCGCTACGTGGAAGCCCTGCTGTACGAAGTACGCGGCAACGACCCTTGGATGCTTGCGGCGCCCGGAGTGGCGATTGTATGCGCCGCTCTGCTGGCATCGATCCCCGCGGTCCGGCGCGCGGTGCGGATCGATCCCGCGGAGACGCTGCGGGGGGATTAAAGACGCCCACTCACATGACGCAAGCCCAATCAGAGCCGCGACCGTGAGGGAGCGAGGTGAGCGCGCTTGCCCGATCCCACACCTAACCTTGCGGCTTCGATTCGGGCTCGGCCTCGGGCGGCTTCGGCATGTCCTTGCGCAAGTCTTCGATCACTTCTTCCTTGCGGTGGCCATCCAGGTCCTGCTCCAGGCGGCGCAGCGCCAGGCCGACCACATCGCGGTGGTGAAGCTTAGAGCCGAAGTTCTCCTGCAACTGCAGCCAGAGGTCGTGCACGCGATCCAGATCCTCCGGCCATAGTCGCGGCGGATGCGGTCCCAGGTTGACGTACACCGAGGGTCGATCCGGCGTGATGATTTCGAGCGAGAAGGCGTGGCGCGGCTCCGGCAAGCGCTCCCAGGCAAGACCGATTCGGCGCGCCAGTTCATCGGAGACCATCTGCCCCGATACGCCTGTCACCAGTCGCGACGCTTTCAGTTTGGCTGCGGTCTGCACCATGGCGTCGAAGGGGTCCACACCGGGGACCACAATCAGGTCCGCTGTTTTACCCGCCTTCTCCGCCATCGTGACGACGGAAGTGAGGAGCTCTTTTTCGTAGTCGGAAAAGAGCTGGCGGTCGGAGAGTTCGTACTCGCCGGCGCCCGCGGACACGGGCCGCACGGTCATCACCACGATGTCGTGACGGCGCAAATTGGTTTTTTCGAGCACGGCTCGCAGGTGGGACATGCGGCGGTAATCGCGTACCGCAACCAGCACGCAGCCCGGGCGCGCCTGCACCGTGTCGCTGGTGATTTCGGGCTGCATATCGAGGTTGAATTCCTCGAGACCGCCCTTTTCGAGGTGCACCCGGCGCTTATTGACCATCTCTGAGACGGTGAAGATGATGAATAGCACCGCTGTGAAGCCAACTCCATAAATGGTAGCGATGCGCTTGGAGAACAGGTTCGCGATGGCCACCAGGAACAGAATGAACGTGGTGGTCATCAGCCCCACCGGAACTTCGAACGTACCGATGCTGAAATTGAAGGGCACCTTATATTCCTGATCGTGCCGCTTATAACGCAGCACCAGCACGCCCAGGGACTTGAGGAAGAAGCTCCATACCACACCGAAGGCGTACGCTTCGCCCAATAGATTGACATCGCCGCGGCTCATGAAGATGGTCAGGAGCTGCATGACGGCGATCACGTTGATCAGGCGCGAACTGGTGCCGAAGCGCTTGTGCGGCTTGCGGAACCAATCCACCAGCACGCCGTCCTCGGCCAGGCGGTTCATCACGCCGTTGGCGCCGATCATCGACGTATTGACCGCGCCCGAGAGGATCAGCACGCCCACAACGACAACGAAAACGTGGAAAACCAATTTCAGCAGCGGCGGCCCGGCGAGATACATCGAAAGCCCGCCGAGCAGGTTATCCACGTAATTACCGCGCACGCCGTCCGGGATAATCATCACCGCAAAGAGCGTGATCATGCCGGTGCAGAAGACCGCGTAGATGCACACCAGATTGCCGGTGTAGATCAGGTTCTTCATTTTCGGGTAAGCGATTTCCCGGTACACCTGCGCCAAGGTCTCGAAGCCGCTCATGGAGAGCAGCGAATGGCCGAACGCGATCATGATGGCGATCGAGCCGATCTGTGGCCAGATCGTGCCATTGAACCAACCCAGCGCATCTTCGCTGAAGTGAATATTGGAGGGAATCGGCGCCGGGGGCAATTGGAATCTGCCCTGGATCAGCAGGGTGATGGGGCACCATATCAGGAAGGCCACCACCATTACCGTGGTGATCTGCATGATGCGCAGCGCCTTGCCACTGGATTCGTGAATGCCTTTGATGTTGGACCGCCAGAAGTAGCAGGTCACCAGCATGCCGAAGCCCGCGGCGAAGATGCCGGGCGTGATGCGGTTGCTGACATGCAGCATCTCGGCGAATTCATTCAGCAAGTGCCCGAGATACAAGCCCGCGCTGACGACGCTGATAGGGCCGGTAAGGATGTAATCGAAAATCAGCGCCGAGACCGAAAGCCTCGCCATGAAGTGACCCATGGCGTCGCGCACCACGACATACACGCCTCCGCGCACGAACATACTGCACGATTCCAGATAGACCGAACGCACTGCGAAACTGAAGAGCATCACGGCGAGGATGAACCACGGCGCACTCTTACCGATAGCGTGCTCGACGATACCGCCGGCATAAAAGGCCGACGACGCCAGATCGCTCAGTACCACGGCGGCGGCACGCCAGAACGATATAAACGAGAGAGCGACGGTAGTGGCGACTACCACTTTCGCTGTGGGGTTGGGCCTTGCTTCTGAAGACATGAATTCCCGGCTGCGATTGGTGAGACAGACTGTATTATACGGTAGCCGGAGATTTCCCTGCGGCCGATGCCGGACGGCGCTCAGCCAATCCGCTCAGCGAATCTGCGAGAACGGCAGCGGGCTGACCAGGTAGTTCGTGATGTTGGAAACGATTTCGGCATCCGACAATCCCGGCGTGACGCGCAACTTCTGCCACTCGGGGTCGGCGCCGAACGCCTTCCACACTTTGTCGCGGCCGGCCAGATCTTCGTACGACAGCATGTAGGTGAGGTTGGGCTGCCGGCTTCCCACGATGGTCTCGCCGAAAAATACCGGCTGGCCGCCCGAGCGCTGGAAGGCGCCGATCTCGCCATCGTTGAACATCTTGATTTTGCGTTTCAGCGTTCCGCTATTGTTGGATTCGTACTGGCGAAGCTCGAAAAGGCGCGCGGGACGCTTACCGTCATTGGGGGGTGGCACGACGCTCGGATAGCCGTCGAAGGCGCGCATCAGGCTGCTCTCCATGCGCTCGTAGTTGAGTCCGGGCAGCGCATTGTAGGAGACAAGGTCCTTCTGATATTCGGCATCGGCGCCGAGCTTGGCCTGAATCTGCTCCATGGCGGCCAGGCTGGAATAGTTCGCCAGCACCAGCAGGAACGGGCCATCGGGAGCGATATTGCTGGAGAAGACGCCCGTGGGCCCGGCGCCGGCGCGCGTCAACGCGGCCACCTGCGCCTTGAGAAAATCGTTGTTCCTCTGCCGCTGGTTGTCGCTACTGTTGCGCAGTTGAATGCGTCGCAGTTCGAGAATCACGTTCTTGGCGGGATCAGCCGCCATCGCGCTACCCGCCGCTGCCGCCGACGCGGCCGCGGGAAGAAATGCCCGTCTCGTCATAGAGAATGCATGGTATCAAACGTACCGTTACGCGTGGCGAGTCATCTTGGTGGCCGCCATGCGTGCGGCCACGCGCATGGCCTGTTTCATGCTGCGCGCATCGGCGCGATTCTTCCCGGCGATGTCGAAGGCGGTGCCGTGATCCACCGACGTGCGGATGATCGGAATGCCCAGCGAAATATTCACCGTGCCTTCGAAATCGATGAGCTTCATCGGGATGTGCCCCTGGTCGTGATACATCGCCACCACCAGGTCGTACGCGCCGCGCACGGCTTGCAGAAAGACGGTGTCGGGCGCTATCGGGCCTGTGACCTGGATTCCCGCGTTGCGCGCCGCTTCAACGGCGGGCGCGATTACGCGCGAGTCCTCGCCGCCAAAGAGTCCATGCTCGCCGGCATGCGGATTGAGGCCGCAGACTGCGATGCGCGGTTCGGCGAAGCCTAGGAGTTTCATGGCGTCGTTGCCCAACTCGATGGTGCGCAAGACGCGCGCGGAGGTGCTTTCGCAGGCTTGGCGCAGCGCGACGTGCGTGGTCACATGGATGGTGGAGAGGCGCTCGCTAGAGAGCAGCATGCGCGATTCGGTGGCGCCGCAAAGCTCCGCGATGT
>JBDTPR010000463.1:0-5668 GCA_039932635.1 Candidatus Solibacter sp. | reverse complement strand
TCTTGTATGAGAATCCAGCGTCCCGTTCAGGCTCATCTTGCATGAGACAAGAGTAAGCTCAGCTCCCTTTCCCCTCTCGCGCTACCATAGTCCCCAGGGGACTATGCGCATTCGCAACTTCGCTCTTTGCCTCACCGCGCTGTGCGCAAGCGCGCAAACCTATTCCGGCCCGCTGCCCCCGTCGCCCGACATCCCTTACCTCAAACACGCCCAGAATCTCGTCGCCACCGAAGTGCAGGAAGCCAAAGAGGAAAAGGGTAAGAAGGACGACATCGTTTATGCGGTCGCCGGCGCGGCCTCGACCACCCGTACGCCGCTCGCCTCCCCCATCCTGATGCTGGTGACCGACAAGCTGGTAGCCGCCAAACTGGAACTCTACAAATTCGAGATCCGCAATGGCCGCCGCGAACTTACCGTCTCGCCAAAGAAGCCGCCCAAGACCTACCGCGTCGAGCTTACCCGTCTGAATACCGAGAAACTCTACAAGCTCGAAGTGGAGGAAAGTCTCGAACCCGGCGAATACGGCTTCAGCGCCGAGGGCTCCAATCAAGTCTTCTGTTTCCAGGTTTTCTAGCCCACCCTGACTAGCCTGATTACGGTAATTCCGCAACTATCGGATTCGATCATCCGAATATATAACTCATTAAATTCGTCCGTGCCGTGTGCGGGACGGACATGGTGTGGGGAGTAGACCTAACTCACTAGCGCGCCGGCTTTGGCGAATGCAGCTTCCAGTTGTTCCTGGGTCAGTTCGGTACTGATGAAGAGTTCCTGCCGCGCCCCCGCACTCAACGCGATGGCCTTCCAGCCATTCTGTGTGGGCACAGTCACTCGCATCTTGACCTTACCCCGGGCGTCGCGGACCGGCCGTATGACTCCGGGGATGATCGAGCGAATCTCGGGAGTCGCGACCAGCAATTCTTCCAGAATCGAACGCACCCCGTCGATGATGCTGTGCTCGATCTTGAGGCGATCCTTCGCCGTGCGTAGCCGCACCTAGCGCCACCCTTCGTGTCCGCGCAGAGGTACGAAGCGGCAAAGCGTGGAGACACGCGATCCGGAACGCCCCCCGCGCAGCGTGAGGACGCGCAGTTCCTGATCGTCCATACCGCCCACGGGAATCACGAGGGTGCCGGGGTCTCGGAGTTGCTCCACCAACGCGGCGGGGATTTCCGGCGCGCCGGCGGCTACCGAGATCGCGTCGTACGGCGCACCGGGCGCGTAGCCGAGGCCGCCATCGCCGGTCACCACCTTGACGTTGAAGTCGCGCGCCGTGCGGCGCAGGTTCTCGCGCGCTTGGCGCGCCAGTCCGGGCAACAACTCGACGGTGGTCACGCTCGCGGCCAGGGCGCCCAGCACGGCGGCGGCGTAACCGCAGCCGGCGCCCACTTCAAGCACGTTCTCCGTGCCCTGGAGCGCGAGCGATTCGGCCATCAGCGCGGTCATATAAGGTTGCGAAATAGTCTGCCCTTCGCCGATCGGGATGGGGTCGTCCTGGTAGGCGACGAGTCGCGATTCCAGCGGGACGAACTCTTCGCGCGGAATTGCGAGCATCGCCGCGAGCACGCGCTCGTCGCTGATCCCGCGCCGGCGAAGTTGAGTCTCCACCATGTGGTGGCGTTCCGAAAACCAATCGGGGACCAACGTCCACCCCCACTTTATAATAGCTATAGATGGCCCACCAGATCACACTTATCCCCGGCGACGGCATTGGACCCGAAGTCGCCGACGCTACCGTACGAGCCGTTGACGCCACAGGAGTTTCAATTGATTGGGAGCGCCAGGAAGCCGGCCTGCGCGCCCTCGCCGAACAGGGCCAATTGATACCGGATGACGTGTTCGCTTCGTTGGAAATGACACGCGTGGGCCTGAAGGGCCCCACCGCCACCCCAATCGGCGGCGGCCACCAGAGCATCAACGTCGCGCTGCGCAAGAAGCTCGGGCTGTACACCAACTTTCGCCCGGTGCGCATGCTGCCAGGGTTGAAGACGCGCTACGCCGATCTGGTGAATTTGGATATGGCGATCTTCCGCGAGAACACCGAGGATCTCTACTCCGGACTGGAGCACGAAGTGGTCCACGGCGTGGTGGAGAGTCTCAAAATCATCACCGAGAAGGCGTCCACCAAGATCGCGAAATCGGCCTTCGAGTGGTCGCGGCGCGAAGGTCGCAAGAAGGTGGTGGCCATCCACAAAGCCAACATCATGAAACTGAGCGACGGCCTCTTCCTGCGCTGCTGCCGCGATATGGCGTCGCATTATCCCGAGATTCAGTACTACGAGCTGATCGTGGACAACGCCTGCATGCAGTTGGTGATGCGCCCCGAAACATTCGACGTCCTCGTGCTGCCGAATCTCTATGGCGACATCATCAGCGATCTCACCGCTGGCCTGGTGGGCGGGTTGGGAATCGTGCCGGGCGCGAACATCGGCGATGACCACGCCATCTTCGAGGCGGTCCACGGCACGGCGCCGGACATCGCGGGCAAGGGCTTGGCGAACCCCACCGCGCTGATGCAATCCGCAGTGTTGATGCTGGCGCACATCGGCGAACGCGACGCGTCGGCGCGCCTGCACAAGGCGATCTACCAAACCTATGCGGAGCGCGACCATCTCACCGGAGATGTGGGCGGAACCTCCTCCACCACCGAGTTCACGGACGCGGTGATCCGCCGCCTGTAAGCTGCACGATGCGGCCCTCCCGAAAATCGAAGACCGTCATCTTGGCGAGCTCCTCGGGTGGCAAGGGCGTCTTGTTCAAAATGTGGAATTGCAGGCTGTGGTCGCGGAACCAGAGTTCGGCGATGAACAGCATGTCCCAATCCTGGAATGGATCGTTGCGGAAAGCGATGTGGGTCCCGGACTTTACGTGCGGATCCAACGCGCGCATCTGATCGAGCACCACCGCGGTCTGCCTGCCGACGTCTTTCATTGCGGGAAGAGCGACTTCGCGTTTGAGGTAGGCATTCTGTTTCATCCAGGCGTACAGGGCGATCAGCAGGAGCGCCGCGAATAGTGGTCCGAATCCTGCGCGCCGGAGTATCGGCTCGCCCGAGAGGAACTGCGCCGCCGCGGAGGCAAGGCCAGTGAGCGCCACCGCCGCGAACACCGCCCAACCAGCCAGCGGAATGTACAGGCACGCGGCGCCGCGGCCTTCGAGTACGGCAAGCGGTGGCGGCGTGAACATCACGAAAACCCAGCAAAACCGCAGCGCAGGTCGCGGACGCCGCCACGCAAGATAGGCCAGCAGTATCCAAACCAAAACTACGCCACGCCAATTTAAGGTCTGCCCCAGAAGAAACAGGCTGTCCATCGACGCCTTCTCGAACGTAAAGATCCGTCGCAATGATAGCTCCGGCCGGTACGATGCCGCCTGCATCATTGCATTCCGCCCGAACGCTTTGCCGTACAGGTAGATTAATTTCAGCGCGCCGCAATACAAGGTCACGCGCCCGGGTCCGACGAGCCACCGGAATGACCACTCAACGGGAGCGTGATAAATCAACTCGTAAGCCAGCAGCATCACTGGCAGCGTGAGCGCCATTTCCTTGGAATTTAGCGCCGCCAGGCACAGTCCCACCACGAGCGCACTTTCCACCGCGCGCGGCAACCTGCCCTGAGCGCGGACGCGCGCATAGCAAAGGAACGCCCCCATGTAGAACGAGAAGCAGAGCACGTCATAAATGTACGCGGTGTCGTAATAGAGATTGCTGAGACCCGCATGATACGCGACGATCAGTGCGGCCATGCCGGCCTGCAGTATAGTCGTCCCCAGTCGCCGCGCGAAGCGGTAAACCAGATACAGATTGCCCGCCAGAATTGTTAGTAGGACCGCATGGAAAGGCGCCGGATTGAGACCAAATGTGTGCAGCAAGGAGAGATAATATACTCCCGCCATAGGACGGTATGCGCCCAGCCACGGCATGAACAAATGCATCGCCAGACGTACCGACTTCATACGCCAGTAGAACGCCATGTTCATCATGTCGTCGGCGCCGAAATGAGCCCACAGCCCGTCCCAATTGAAGTAGAGGAAGTAGGCGAGAATGAGGCCGGCAAACGCCGCCTTACGCCACGGCATTCCGGCGGCAGACTGAGGCGCGGCAGATGTCACTGCATCATCTTAACTGGTAGCAACCTACTCGTATGCCATCACGATCGCGCTGTTATCGACCTCGCCGTACCCCGCCGCTTCCAGGCTTTCCAGCAACTGGCGGTGCACCAGCGATAGCGGCGTCTTCGCGTGCTTCGTTCCCGCCGCCGCCAGAATCAGGCGCACATCTTTCAGGTGCTGCGAGAGCTTGGCTTCCACCGTGAAATCGTGGTCCAGCATCTTCTGCCCTTTATCGTCCATCACGCGCGAGTAGGCCGCGCCCGCCTTCAGCACTTCGAGCGCGACCGTGGGCGAAACTTCCGACGCGCGCGCGAAGGCCAGCGTCTCCGCCAGCACCGCGCGATGTAGTCCAAGCGCCAGATTGACCACCAGTTTCATGCGCGCCCCGGCGCCATAAGGTCCCAGGTAGAACGCGCGCGATGCGAACGTCTTGAACAACGGCGAGGCCGCATCGAAGATGGCGCGCTTCCCTCCCACCATCACCACAGCCGTGCCCCCGCGCACCACGCGACTGGAACCGAGTACCGTGGCATCCAGGTAATCCACCGACCGCTTCGCGAGCTTCTCCCCGAACGCCGCCATCGCTTCAGGCTCGCCCGTAGTCGAATCGACGATCACCGTCGCAGCCGCGAGTTGCAGCGCCTCCAACACCTGCGCGCCGACATCCGACGTCGGCAGGCACAGGAAAATCGTGCGGCATTTGTCCGCTACTTCCTGCGCCGAGCCCGCCTCGATGCGGCGCTCCGCCAGCAGGTCGTACCCGAGCACTCCGTAGCCCGCCGCAGTGAGGCGCGCCGCAATCGCCGACCCCAGCAGCCCGACGCCGATGATCCCGATGGTTTCCATTACTGTCCCCGCGTCAGACCCAGCGCGCGAATACGCTTGTGCAGGTTGGTGCGTTCCATATTCAGCGCCCGAGCCGCGCCCGAAACGTTCCAGTTGGATTCATCCAACGCGCGCAGAATGTGCTCGCGCTCGGCCGATTCCCTGGCCTCTTGAATCGTCGATTTCGGACCCTGCTCGCGCTGCACACGGACCTCCACCGGGATCGCTGCGCTCGTCAGCCGCTCGCCGCTGGTGAGGATAGCCATGCGCTCGATGATATTACGCAATTCGCGCGCATTGCCCGGCCAGCCATAACTTTCGAGCAGCGGGAACACCGTTTCATCGAGTACCTTGCGCTTGAAATTATTGCGCGAGCAGAAGTCTTCCAAAAAGTACTCCGCCAGCAGGCGAATGTCGTGCGGCCGCTCGCGCAACGCGGGCACGCGGATCGGCACCACGCTCAGGCGGTAGTAAAGATCCTCGCGGAATTTCTCCGCCACCACCAGCGCGGCCAGATCGCGATTGGTCGCGGAGACCACGCGCACGCTGACGCGGATAATCTGCTCGCCACCCACGCGATGGAACTCCCCTTCCTGCAGGACGCGCAGCAATTTGGCCTGGGAGGGGCCATACAAATCGCCCACCTCGTCCAGGAAAATGGTGCCGCCGTCCGCCAGTTCGAACTTGCCCCGGCGCATGCCCGTGGCGCCGGTGAACGACCCTTTCTCGT
>JBDTPR010000462.1:0-5670 GCA_039932635.1 Candidatus Solibacter sp. | reverse complement strand
TACGGCCTGCACGAAGGGCCGGATAACGAGGACTTCCGCATCATCCAGACGGTGATCGGCGGCATCCCGATCGTCAACAGCTACGTGCCGCAGGGCTACGCAATTTTGTCCGAGAAGTACGCGTACAAGCTGGCGTGGTTCCGGCGATTGCGCGCATATTTTGAGGCGTCGCTGGACCCGTCCGCGCCGGCCATCTGGACAGGCGACCTCAATGTGGCGCCCGAGCCAATCGACGTGTATCATCCCGAGAAGCGTTTCAGCGATCCGGACTTCCACATCGACGCGCGCAATGCGTACAAGGAGACGGCGGCGTGGGGCTTCGTGGACGTCTTCCGCAAGCTGCACCCGGACGATGTGCAGTACACCTATTGGGATTTCTTCCGCAACGCATTCGAGCGGAATTTCGGCTGGCGCATCGATCACATTCTGGCCACTGCGCCGTTTGCGGAGAGATGCCGTAGGGCTGAAGTGGATATGGCGCCGCGGGCTCTGAAGGGCACGTCGGACCACACGATCATGTGGGCGGAATTCGATTGGCGGCAATCGGTTTTTTCAACGCAGAGGCGCAGAGAACGCGGAGCCAGCGCAGAGAAAACCTTATGAGAGCTCGCTTGCCACCATATTTACGATCTCCGCTCCGATGGCGAGCGATGCTGTGGCAGCCGGACTCGGCGCATTCAGCACATGCAGGGCGCCGTGTCTCGCAATCAGACGGAAGTCCTGCACGATCTCGCCTTCGGGTGCGATTACCTGGGCGCGCACTCCGCTGCCGCCGGTAGCCAGATCGCTCTCCTGAATCTCCGGTACCAGGCGCTGCAGCGACGCGCAAAAAATTTGCCGGCTGAAGGAGCGCCGCAATTCGTACCAGCACATCGATGGGTAGCGCCGCATGAACTTCCAGAAGCCGGAATAGGTGAGCGCATCGAACAGGTCGGCGAGGTTGACGTCGCTCTTGCGGTAGCCCTCGCGCGCGAACGCGAGCACCGCATTCGGTCCCGCTTCGACGCCGCCATGAATCAGGCGGGTAAAGTGCACGCCGAGGAAGGGAAACTGCGGGTCGGGCACAGGGTAGATCAGATGCCGCACCAGACTTTGCCGCTCCGGCCGGATCTTGTAATATTCGCCGCGGAAGGGCACGATCCTGGCTTCGCGAGCTTCGCCCGAGAGCGCCGCTACGCGATCGGCATGCAGCCCCGCGCAGGTAATCAGAAAATCGGCGGGGAACTCTCCCGCGGTGCTCACCGCCAGCCAACCGGAGCCATCGCGCCGTATCGCCTGCACCCGTGCGCCCGTCGCCACGCGAGCGCCGCGCGCTTCCAACTGCGCCTTCAATACCTCGCAGACACGCGGGTAGTCCACAATGCCTTCCTGGGGCACGCGAAGCGCGGCCACGCCGCCCACGTGCGGCTCGATCTCGCGCATCTCCTCGCGCGAGAGCCAGCGCAGGCCTTCGAGACCATTGGCGATGCCGCGCTCGTGCAGACTACGCAGGCGTGCGACCTCCTCCTGGTCTACGGCCACGACGAGTTTGCCGCAGACGTCGTGCGGGATCGCGAACTCGCGGCAGAATTCCACCATCTGGCGGATCCCGCCGACTGCCATGCGCGCCTTCACGGAGCCGGGCTTGTAATATAGCCCGCAGTGCAGCACGCCGCTGTTGTGTCCCGTCTGATGGCGGCCCACCCCGGCTTCCTTTTCCAGCACGCAAACCTTCGCGCCGGGGAAACGCTCCGTCAGGCGGTAAGCCGTGGCCAAACCCACGATGCCTCCGCCGATAATCACCACCCGCTTGGAATTCATGGAGAATCTCCAGTGTAGGCCCGGGCGCGGCGTGGCCGCTGCGTGTCCGCAGCGTGTTGAAACAGCGCCGAAGCCCCCGGCCGCCCCTGATATAATCGTCATCGAATGGACATTTACGAGGAATTAGTGCGTCTCCGTAATTTGGGGCAGAAATGCGCGCTGGCCACGATTGTGGAAGTGCGCGGTTCCATTCCCAGCTACGAGAGCGCGAAACTCCTGGTGCGCGAGGACGGGTCCATGACGGGCACTATCGGCGGCGGCTGTGTGGAAGCCGAAGTCTGGAATGCGGCCCGGGAGGTGATTCAAACGGAGAAGCCCAAACACCTCACCTTCAACCTTGGGCAGGACGCCGCCTACGATAACGGCCTGATCTGCGGCGGCCAGCTCGACGTTTTCGTGGAGCCCATCATGCCCGTGCCGCATGCCTTCATTTTCGGCGCCGGACACATTTCCAAGAGCCTCTCCAAGGTGGCCACGCTGGCCGGTTTCAACAGCGTCGTGATCGATAATCGCGACACGTTCGCCAATCGCGAGCGCTTCCCCGAAGCTGTTGCCGTGCACGCCGATGAATATGAAGAGGTCTTCCCGCGCCTCGCCATCAACGAAACCAGCTACGTCATCATCGTCACCCGCGGCCATCGCGACGACATGCGCGTGCTGCAACTGGCCATCGCCACGCCGGCGCGCTACATCGCCATGATCGGCAGCAAACGCAAGGTGCTCAACGTCATCCGCGAACTGGAAAAACAGGGTATCGCGCGCGAAGCGTTCGAGCGCATCCATGCGCCCATGGGGCTGGACATCGGGGCGATTTCACCTGAAGAAATTGCCATCTCCGTCACCGCGGAGATGATCGCCGTCCGGCGTAATGCCGGATCTAATTGGCGCTCGCTCTCGCTCTCGGTTTTCGACGGGGCGGAGCGCACCGTACTCTCGAAGTGAACGCTGCCGCAGTCATTCTCGCCGCCGGGGAATCGCGCCGAATGGGCTTCCCGAAAGCGCTGCTGCGTTACCGTGAAGATACGTTCCTGGATACGCTGACCGGCATTTTCTCCACGCGCTGCAGCCAGGTCATCGTCGTGCTGGGCGCCCACGCCGTTCGGATTCGCGAGAACGCACGCCGCCCCGCCACGTTCGTCGCCAACGCGGACTATCTGCTGGGCCAGACCACTTCGATGCAATGCGGACTTCGCGCCGTAGCGCCCGACGCCGAGGGCGTCCTGTTCACGTTGGTGGATCACCCCGCATTGACGCCAGGCACGCTGGATGCGCTGCTGGCAGGCCGCGGCATGCCGGCGCCGCTACTGCGCGTGCCTCGCTACAACGAGCGGCGCGGACATCCCATCTGGTTCCACCGCGATCTGATCGCCGAATTCCTGGCACTGCCGCCTACCGGGGCCGCGCGCGACATCGTGCGCGCTCACGCGGCGCAAACCGAATTCCTGGACGTGGATGACCCCGGCATCCTCGCCGACATCGATGACGCCGAGGCGTATGCGCGCCTCACGGGAGCCATGCGATGAAGGCGGGAGTCAAGCTCGCCGGCAAAGTGCTCGGCGCACTGCTGGTGCTGCTGGCGGCGATCGGCCTGCTCGCTCCGATGTTCACCGCCGATCGGTTCGGCGAGCGCTTGAAAGCGAACCTCAGCCGCGCTCTGGGACGCCGTGTCGAAATCGGCAAGGTCCATTTCAATGTCTTCAAAGGCCCGGGCTTCTCAGTGGACGACGTCACGATTTACGAGGATCCGGCGATCGGCATGGAACCCGCGGTTTACATACAGGAGCCGGGTTCGCTGGAGGTAGTGCCGAGTATCTGGTCGCTGCTCGGGGGCCGCTTCGTGATCGCCTCGATACGCCTTGATGGCGCCAGCATCACACTCACCAAATCGGGTCCGGCGGCGGAGTGGGGCCGCTGGAATTTCGCGTCGATCATCAATCCCTCGGTGATCCGCGGCGCGCCAGCCATCCGTGTGCGCGACAGCCGCGTTCACTTCAAATTCGGCGACACCAAAAACGTCTTCTACCTCACCGAGACCGACTTCGATGTTTCGCCGACAGGGTCGGGCGGCGATTGGAAGGTGGATATCTCCGCGAAGCCCGCACGCACGGATCGCGCCGCACAGGGCTTGGGCTCGTTCCGGCTGAAGGGCCGATGGTATGCCGACCCCGGTCGCGTCGATCTCGACATGGAAGTGGATCGCGCCGCGCTTGGCGAGGTTACCGCGCTGATGAGCGGGCAGGACGCCGGTGTGCACGGCACGCTCAGTTCCAAGCTGCACCTGGCGGGTCCGCTGCAGAACATCGGGATCACGGGCCGCCTGGATATCGGCGACGTGCATCGCTGGGACATGATGCCCGGCAATAGCCAGGGCTGGCCTCTGGAGATTCGCGGCCGCCTGGACCTGATCAATCAGCAGATCGAACTGCATTCGTCCACGGCGGGCAGCAACAATCTGCCGCTCACCGTGCACTTCCGCGCCACCGATTACCTTTCGCAGCCGCACTGGGCGGTGGGGCTGAACTGGAACCGTTTCCCGGTCGCGCCGATTCTGGAACTGGCCCGGCATATGGGCGCGCAATTTCCATCCAAGCTGCGACTCACCGGCTCCATGGATGGCGCCATCGGCTACACGGGGCAGGGAAGTGCGCAGGGCGCGCTGGCCTTCCACGACACCGTGCTATCGACCCCCGATTCGCCGCCGGTACGCTTTGAACAGGCGCACATCATCCTGGAAAACGGGCATGCCCGGCTGTCCCCCGCGGTTGTCCGCGGCGGCGAGAACGACGAAGCGCGCATCGAGGCGGACTACGCGTTGGCCGCGCAGACGCTCGATCTGGCGATCTCCACCGACGCGATGAAAGTGCAATCGCTACGCGCCCAGGTCGCGCTGGCCGCGGTGCCTTTCCTGGAGCAGATTACGGGCGGAGAGTGGAAGGGCGACCTTCATTATCACCGCGAGCCGAGCCAGGGTCTGTGGAGCGGACGTCTCGTGCTGACCGATGCCGGGATCGTGATTCCCGGGATCGCGCATCCCCTGCAGTTGACCACGGTTCACGCGCAGATCGATGGTGCGCGCGTGGTGCTCGACCGCATAGAAGCCCAGGCGGGCACTCTCGCCTTCGCCGGCGACTATCGTTACGAGCCTGGCGCCGCGCGTCCCCACCGGGTCCACTTGCGCGCCGAGAGTTGGGATGCGGCCGAACTCGAAGCCGAGCTCATGCCAACGCTGCGGCGAAATACTAATTTGATCGCGCGAACCTTGGGGCGGCCGATGCTGACTGAGTGGCTGCTCGAGCGCAATCTGGATGGAACGATCCAGATCGACGACCTGGCGATTGGCGGCGAACACCTGGAAAATTTACGCGCGCGCATACTCTGGGATGTGGCGCGGGTACAACTGGAAGGGTTGCAGGCCAATCTCGGGCGGGCCTCGCTAACGGGCCGCCTGGATGTAAATCTGCGCGGCTCGCGTCCGAATTACCGCCTTACCTCGAAACTCAAAGGTATGGCGTGGCAGGGTGGCACGGTCGATGCGGAGGCGACGCTCGAGACCTTCGGCACGGGCACGCAGTTACTGACGAATGTCACCGCCGAAGGCGCGTTTGCCGGCAGCGCCATCGAATTGGGTGCGCTCCCGCCGATGCGGGGAGTGTCCGGCAATTATGCGTTCTCGTGGTGGCAGGCAGGTCCGCGGCTGCGGCTCACAGGCCTGACGTTGCGGACTGAAGACGAGACTTACACCGGTAGCGGAGCCACGCGCGACGATGGCCGGCTGCTGATCCTACTTACCAACGGCGCTCGAGAGATGCGCATGTCGGGCACTTTGGCGAAGCTTAGGGTTGAGTAAGACGGGTTGAGTAAGACGGGTAG
>JBDTPR010000461.1:0-5677 GCA_039932635.1 Candidatus Solibacter sp. | reverse complement strand
GGCGATCAGTTTGCCGTCGGGGGGCGGAGGACCCTTGTGCACGAGGGTATCGTAGGTGGAGCAGGCGGAACGATATAGGGCGAGGTAGCGTGGATCGGTGGAGGCCTTTTGCAGGGTAGCCTGCGACACACGGCCCAGCATGAGCACGGGATTATAGCCACTGTCGCGCCAGATCACGGGATCGAGCCGTCGGAAAAGGGACCGGATGATAGGCTCCCAGCTCCATACAATGTTGTAGGCCAACTCGGTCAGGCGAGACAGCGAGTCGGGCAGGCTGGGGCGAACTAAAAACTCACGAAGTGGCTGAATGTGAAACGGCATACCAGGGCAGTGTGGACTTTAAACCTAGTGAATCTTTGCAGCACAAAATCTTCTAAACGAATCAGGCGGAAAATGCGTCACAATTACTTAAAGGACGAATGCGTTTCCTCGGGCTCTTTCTCTTAACGATCAACGCCGCCGTAGCGGGCGAGTACGCCGTACTCTCCAGCGGAGGGCGCCTGCACGTGGACAGGCACGAGGCTGACGGGGCCAAGGTACGACTCTTCCATGGTACAGGGTTTGTGGAGATGGATGCGAACCTTGTGCGGGGCTTCGAGGATGATGGACTTCCCATCGCAGTACCGGTACCGCCTGCGGAGGCTGTAAAAGAAGCAGCCGCGGTTGCCGCCGAGGCATCCCCGCGGGTAGTGACTCCGCTGGAACTGGCGGATGCGGCGGCTGATCGCTACGGCCTGCCTCGTGAGTTGGTGCGCAGTGTAATGGCGGCCGAAAGCCGCTTCCAGCCCCAGGTGATTTCGCCGAAGGGTGCGATCGGACTGATGCAGTTGATGCCCGGCACGGCGCAGGTGCTGGGCGCCGACCCTTACGATCAGGCGCAGAATGTGGATGCCGGAACGCGCTACTTGCGTGACCTGCTGGAGAAGTACAATTACGGACTCCGCCACGCGCTGGCCGCTTACAACGCGGGACCGGGGGCGGTGGATAAGTACAACGGCGTGCCCCCCTACCGCGAGACGATCAATTACATCAACCGCATTGAGAAGAAATTGCGTGCGGCCGATGTAATCAAGCAATAGCGGGCGCGGCGACGTTCCCGGCTTGGGCATCGAAGACCGCGGCCAGGGCGTGAACGATGGACGCGATGCGGACCACGGCCAAAATCACCTCTTCCCCTACCCCTTTCGACTGCAATACTTTTTCATGCGCGTCGACACAGACTCCACAGCCATTGATGGCGGAGACGGCGATGCACCAGAGTTCAAAATCCACCGGCTCGGCGCCGTGCTTGGCGATCACCTGCATGCGCAGGCGCGCCGGCATGGTGGCGTATTTTTCGTTACTGCTGAGGTGACGAAAGCGGTAGAAGATGTTGTTCATGCCCATGATGGACGAGGCCGCCCTGGCTGCGAACAGGGCCTGCTCGTTGAGGTGTTGCGCGGCCTCTTCGAGGATGCTCTCCAGGAGTTGCGGACTGCGTACGGCGAAGGCGCAGGCGACTGCCGTACCCCAGGCTTGCTGCGGCGTGAGCTCGGGCTGGCGGGTCACGTTGCCAAAGTTGAGCTTGAGGTCCTTGGCATATTCGGGCACGGTGTTGAGAAGTTGTTCCAGGTTCATGATGGTGGCGGGAGGTGGGCAGACTGGCAACTGGCAGCGCCGGTAAACAACCGGCGCGCAGGATGCCATCCTGCCCCACACAAGACTCAGTTAGATGGCGACGGTGAGGGCTTCTTCGCCCTTCTGCCAGTTGCAGGGGCAGAGTTCGTCGGTCTGCAACGCATCGAGGACGCGCAGAACTTCCTGGGGATTGCGGCCTACCGAAAGATCGTTGACCGACACGAAGCGGATGACGTTGTGCGGATCGACGATGAAGGTAGCGCGCTGGGCGACTCCTTCCTGCGGGTCGATAATGCCGAGAGCTTCGCAGAGATCGCGTTTCACATCGGCGAGCATGGGGAAGGGCAGATCCTTGAGGTCGGCGTGATGGGTACGCCAGGCGTGGTGCACGAATTCGCTATCCGTGCTGCCGCCGAGAATTTGAGCATCCCGGTCGGTGAACTGGCTGTTGAGCTTGCCGAAAGCGGCGATTTCCGTGGGACACACGAAGGTAAAATCCTTCGGCCAGAAGAAGTAGACCTTCCACTTCTCCTTGTAATCCTGATCGCTGATTGTCTGAAAGGCTTTGCCTTTTTCCAGGCTCATTGTGGCCTGCACGGAATAAGAGGGAAACTTTTGTCCAACACCTAACATTTATGCTTTGTCCTTTGTATTTGGGTATTGCTCTTCGATTTTGGCTGCGAGTATGAAATCGCTCTCCGTCAGCCCGTTTATTTTGTGGGTCCAAATCTTGACTTCGACTTTGCCCCACGACAGAAAAAGGTCGGGATGGTGGCCTTCGGTTTCGGCAATCGCGCCGGCGCCGTTAACGAATTTGAGCGCTTGGGCGAAATCCGGGAACGTGTACATCTTTAACAGATGATGACCACCCACCACCTGCCATCCAGGCAATTCCGTGAGCAGGCGAGTGATTTCTTCGCCCGCCATCGGCGGCACACCGCCGCGGCACGGAACACAACTTTTCGCTGCGAGTATCTTAGACATTCTGTACGGGCCTCCTAGCTCGGGTTATCGGATGCGATTTACGGCACCTCAAGCAGCCGCCTCGAAACACGATTTCGTAGTTGCTGAGCCGGCGGCCACCAAGGGCCGCGCCGGCCACCCCTTCGGGAAGATCGAACCAGCAAAGGTCTTCCACCACTCCACACTTATCGCAAATGAAGTGATGGTGGGGATGCAGGTTGGCGTCGTAGCGCGCCGCCTTGCCCTCGGAACTGACTTCCCGCACCAGTCCGGCCTTCGCGAGGGAGCGGAGATTGTTGTATATCGTGGCTCGTGAGGCTCGCGGATCGTTGAAGTTTACGGCGGCGAAAATTTCGTCGGCCGTGGCATGGATCTCGGATTTGGCGAGATACTCAAGGACGGCGTAGCGCTGCGCGGTGGGCCGTAAGTCTGCCGCTTCGAAGGCTCGATCGAGTTCCGCGCTCAATTTAGACACAATCTATATTTAGAATATGTCTAAATTGATGGTGTGTCAAGGCTGCGGTTGGTGGATCCGTATTGGCGAACACGCGTGGTGAGTGACGCTTAGCGGCCGCTCAGGCTGGCTCGGATGAAGTCTTTGTTCATTCGGGCGATGACTTCCAGCTTGATTTCCTTAGGGCAGACGGCTTCGCATTCGCCGATGTTGGTGCAACTGCCAAAGAGTTCGGTATTGGCTTGGGCGACCATGGCGATGGCTCGCTGTCCGCGTTCGGGCTGGCCCTGGGGCAGCAGGCCGAGGTGCGAGATTTTGGCTCCGGTGAAGAGTGCCGCGGCGGCGTTCGGGCACATGGCCACGCAGGCTCCGCAACCGATGCAGGCAGCCGCATCCATCGCCAGATCCGCAGCCTCTTTGGGAATCAGCATGGCGTTGCCATCGGGCGCGCTGCCCGTGGCCACGGAGATATAGCCGCCGGCAGCGATGATGCGGTCGAACGCAGTGCGGTCTACCACCAGATCTTTGATTACGGGGAAGGCTTTCGCACGCCACGGTTCGAGGTACAGTTGGTCCCCGTCCTTGAAGTGGCGCATATGCAACTGGCAGAGGGTGGTGCCGGGCAACGGGCCGTGGGCCACGCCGTTTACCATGCAGCCGCACATTCCGCAGATTCCCTCGCGACAATCGTGATCGAAGGCGACGGGATCCACGCCCGTTTCAATCAGGGTTTCATTGAGCACGTCGAGCATCTCGAGGAAGCTCATCTCCTGATTGACGTTGGGCACCTCGTAGCGCTCCATCTTGCCCTTGTCGTTCGCGTTGCGCTGGCGCCAGATGTGTAGAGTGATTTTCATTACTTGTAGCTCCGTTGCGAGGGGTGCACGTAGTCGAAGGTCAGCGGCTCTTTTGTGAGCGCCGGTGTCTGGCCCACACCCTGGAAGCCCCAGGCCGCGGCATAGGAATAATTCTCGTCATCGCGCGCCGCCTCGCCTTCCGGAGTCTGATACTCTTCGCGGAAGTGGCCGCCGCAGCTTTCGTTGCGGTCGAGGGCGTCGCGGCACATGAGTTCGGCGAGTTCGAAGAAATCAGCCACGCGGCCGGCCTTCTCGAGCGATTGATTCAGTTCCTCGCCGGTGCCGAGAATCTTGACGTCGCTCCAGAACTGCTCGCGCAAGGCAGGAATTTCGGTAAGCGCCTTTTTGAGTCCGGACGCGTTACGGGCCATGCCGCAGTAGTCCCACATGATCTTGCCGAGTTCGCGGTGGAAGGAATCGACGGTACGTTTGCCCTTGGCGCCAAGCAGCTTTTTGGTGATGGTCTGGACGTTGGCTTCGGCTTCGCGCGCCGCGGAGTGCGAGGCGTCGAGCTTCTCGAATTTATTGCTGGCCAGATAGTCGCCAATGGTGTTCGGCAGGACGAAGTAGCCGTCGGCCAGTCCCTGCATGAGCGCGCTGGCGCCGAGGCGGTTGGCGCCGTGGTCGCTGAAGTTGGCCTCGCCGATGACATACAGGCCCGGCACATTGGACATGAGGTTGTAATCCACCCAGAGTCCGCCCATGGTGTAGTGGATGGCCGGGTAGATGCGCATCGGCTCGGAGTAAGGATCTTCTCCGGTGATGCGGTTGTACATGTCGAAGAGGTTGCCGTAACGCTCTTTAATGACGGGCGCGCCGAGACGTTGAATGGCGTCGCGGAAATCGAGATAGACGGCGAGTCCGGTTTCGCCGACGCCGCGGCCTTCATCGCAGGCCATTTTGGCGTTACGAGAGGCTACGTCGCGGGGGACGAGGTTGCCGAAGCTGGGGTACTTGCGCTCCAGGAAATAATCGCGCTCGGCATCAGGAATCTGGCTGGGGGCGCGCTTGTCGCCCTTCTTTTCGGGGACCCAGACGCGGCCATCGTTGCGCAGCGATTCGCTCATCAGGGTGAGCTTGCTCTGATACTCGCCGGAGACGGGGATGCAGGTGGGATGAATCTGGGTGAAGCAAGGATTGGCGAACAGCGCGCCGCGCTTGTAAGAGCGCCAGATGGCGGTGGTGTTGCAGCCCTTGGCGTTGGTGGAGAGATAGTAGACGTTGCCGTAGCCACCGGTACCGAGCACCACGGCATCGGCGAAGGCGCATTCGACCTTGCCGGTGATCAGGTCTCGCGTGACGATACCGCGGGCGCGGCCATCGACCACGATCAGGTCGAGCATCTCGCTGCGCGAGTGCATCTTCACGGTGCCCTTGCCGATTTGGTGCTCCAGTGCCTGATAGGCGCCGAGCAGAAGCTGCTGGCCGGTCTGGCCGCGGGCGTAGAAGGTGCGCGAGACTTGCGCGCCGCCGAAGCTGCGGTTGTCGAGGTAGCCCGAATACTCGCGGGCGAACGGGACGCCCTGGGCGACGCATTGATCGATAATGTTGAGACTGATTCCGGCGAGGCGGTAGACGTTGCTTTCGCGGGCCCGGAAATCGCCGCCCTTCACTGTGTCGTAGAAGAGGCGGTAGACGCTGTCACCATCATTGTGATAATTCTTGGCGGCGTTGATTCCGCCCTGCGCGGCGATGCTGTGAGCACGGCGGGGGGAATCCTGGAAGCAGTAACATTCAACGTTGTAGCCTAATTCCGCGAGACTGGCCGCGGCGCTGCCGCCGGCGA
>JBDTPR010000460.1:0-5692 GCA_039932635.1 Candidatus Solibacter sp. | reverse complement strand
TTTACCTCCGCAGTGTCGCCACGATTGCGACGGTCGGCGGGTTGCCAACCCGCCGCAGGCTACCAGCCTGCCCCACAGGGGTCACGGCGTTGATTGCGATGGTGACTGCGTCGGGCGCATGGGCACAGGAGATGCCGGGCAAGGCCGCCGCCGCGCGCGTCTGCATACAGTGCCATGAATACGAGCGCTCGATCGCACCGCGCCAGAATCGCGCAGGGTGGCAGGCGACCATGGACAAGATGATCGCGCTGGGCGCCAAGGGCACGCAGAAGGAGTTCGACGAGATCCTCGATTTTCTTGCCACCACGTATCCCGGCGAAGAGGTGCCCAAAATCAAGGTGAACGAAGCGCGGGCCGTGGAGTTGGAAAGCGGACTCTCGCTGCCGCGTTCGCAAGCCGCTGCGATTGTCGCGTACCGTACCAAGAATGGCGACTTCAAATCGATTGAAGATTTGAAAAAAGTGCCGGGCGTGGATGCAGCGAAGATCGAAGCGCGCAAAGATCGCTTGCTGTTCTGACCGACAGCCCTCAAGTCGGGCTCTCACGCCTGAAGCAATAGCTAATTCGGATTGCAGCGTGCCAGTCGCACGCGCCGCATTTACTGGCGATTCGCTCTCAGGGTATACTTGCGATACATGAAGCGCTGCCAGCTTCATTCACCAGGAGACGATCGAATGAGGCTAGGCGGCATCGCAGCATTTCTTCTTTATGTGACGGCTTCGGCCTCGCCGGCGTGGGCCGTTGTGGCGACGCTGGGAGCGAGCACACAAGCGTTCACTCTCACGGGAATCGGTCCCGACGCAACCGGACAGGGCCAGGCAAAGATGACGTGGGGCTCCTGTCCTTATGACGGGACGACCACCAAGTGCACATTGTCGGGCAGGTTTACCGGTTTCGGCGGCGGCGGCACTTATAGCTTTGAGGTGAGTTATCCGGGTAACGGAGCATTCCCGCTAATTGCGGTTTTCCCAAAAGGCAGTAATCTGTTCTTCGCTTCGGCCTTGAGTGACTTTTCCTTCGTCGTCAAGTTAACGAAGAGCGATGGCACGACTATTCCTTTTTACAGCTTTGCCAACTTCAACTTCATTTACGGTAGCCCAACCTGTACGGGAGTCGGCACGTGCGACTCGGCTCAAGTAGCGCTGACTCCGGGCGCCACGATTACCGGACCGATCACGGGCGCGTTCGATCCGACGCCTATGATCACGCCCAATGGCGTGATTACAGCCGGTAATTACGGCGCTTTTCAGGTGGTGGCTCCAGCCACCTGGATGGAGATCTACGGTGTGAATCTGGCCACCGTCCAATCTCAGACCTGGGCCGGCGGCGACTTCATCGGCAATCAAGCGCCCTCGGCCCTGGGCGGTACCACGGTGACTGTCGGGGGCAAGGCGGCGTTCGTCGATTTCGTGAGTCCCGGCCAGGTCAACGTGCAGGTGCCTTCGGATGTGGCAGCGGGAACCCAACCTGTGGTAGTCACCACGGCCGGCGGATCGAGCCTCGCCTACAGCGTGACGGTAAAGACGCTGGAGCCGGGATTGTTGGCTCCGCAAGCATTCATCCTTGGCGGTAGGCAGCATGTGGCCGCGCTGTTTGCGGGCACGCTGACGTTCGTTCTTCCGGTCACGGTGGCCGGAGTTACGACCGCGAAAGCGAGGCCGGGTGACAACATCACCCTGTATGGGATCGGTTTCGGGACGGTCACTCCGAATATCCCGGCGGGCCAGATTGTGCAGCAGGCGAATGCACTGCAGTCGCCGTTCCAGGTGTTCTTCGGCGGGGTGGCGGCCACCGTTACCTACGCGGGATTCGCGCCGGGCTATGTGGGGCTGTATCAGATCAATGTGGTGGTGCCCAGTGTTGGCGCCGGCGACGCAGTGCCGCTGACTTTCACGCTTGGCGGGGCGGCCGGTCCGCAGAATCTTTTTATCGCGATTCAGTAAGTAAACTCCTTCAGCAGGCGCGGGCTGAGGGATTAAGATGAGTCAGTGACCACCTACAATACCCGCCGCGCCGCGGCCATAGAGAACCGGTATTTGCGTGTGACCGTGCTGCAGGAAGGCGGGCACATCGCGGGGATCCTGGATAAGGAGACCGGCATCAATCCTTTGTGGGCGCCGCCGTGGCGCAGCAGCGAGCCTTCGAAATTCGGACCCGAGGTCCATGGCGAATACGGCGACGGCATTGAGAGCCAGTTGCTCGCCGGCCTGATGGGGCACAATCTGTGCCTGGATATTTTCGGCGGTCCGTCGGCGGAGGAATTCGCCGCGGGACTCGGCGTTCACGGCGAAGGCTCGGTGGCGCCGTACGAGATCGAGGAGCGCGCCGAGGGTCTGACCATGCGCGCCCACTTTCCGCTGGCGCAGATCGCCTTCGAGCGCCGCATCGAATTGCGCGATCGCAACGTCTGGATTCACGAGAGCGTGGAGAATCTGACGGCCTTCGACCGGCCAATCGGGTGGACGCAGCACGTCACGCTCGGTCCTCCGTTCTTGGAGAAGGGCGTGACGCAATTCCGCGCATCGGCAACGCGCTCCAAGGTGTTGGAAGTGGACTTCGGGGCGGGCGACCGCCTGCGTACCGCAGCGGAATTCGACTGGCCGCACGCGCCCTTGCGCGAGGGCGAGACGGACGATTTGCGCCTGCTCACGGGCGCGCCGTCCTCGTGCGCGTTCAGCACCCATCTGATGGATCCCGCGCGCGAGCAAGCGTTTTTCGCGGCCTATGCGCCGGCTGCGCGGCTCGTCTTCGGGTACGTGTGGAAGCAGTCCGATTTTCCGTGGATGGGCATTTGGGAGGAGAACTTCAGCCGCACGCACGCGCCATGGAACGGGCAGACGCTGACTCGCGGCATGGAATTCGGAGTCTCGCCGATGGCCGAATCGCGGCGCCAGATGGTGGACCGCGGCAGTCTGTTCGGCGTACCGGCATATCGCTGGCTGCCCGCGAAGTCGCGCCTGGAGACCGAATACACGGTGGTCACCGCGCATGCCCATGCGATTCCGGACGTGTTAGAGGTCGGCGGATAAAATAAATCCGATCAAAAATGTGTGGCAGTTTACTATCTTTTGGGGCTGCTTCGGTGGTAGCTTAATAAGAAATATTCATCTGATTGAAAAGGACCTCGCTGGGCGAGGCGCGCTACATTTATGCTTGTAGTAAGTTTTCGTCACACATCCGCATACAGAGGAGCGTAGGTTTGCAATTTCGTCATCTTCTGCAATTTGTTGTGTCTTCATTTCTGGTTTGTTCCTGCGTTGCGGCTCCGCCTCCCGGCGGTGAACCAGCCCCTCCCAAAGCTAACTTCGACCTGATGGAATTCCTGCGCAGCGTTCCCGTTGTTCACCGGTTCATGCCGCTGCCTATTCCCGCCACTGAGCTGGCGCCGCATTCATCGTGTCCCGTGATGCCGCTACCAGCCATCGAGGATGTGGAGGCGCTCGAATTCGAGAATCGCACTGCGCCCGATACTAAAGGACTTTTGCCCGCGATGGCACGCGCCCTGGAGACGTTTCAACATCTTGTGATGTCCGTGGGCGGTTCTGTCGAAATCAAATCCGGCTATCGTCCTGAGGCCTATCAGGCGCACCTGCAAGCCGTCTGGTACAAGTGGAAGGAATTGCGCTACAACCGCACGCCTGGGTGCCAGGCCCTTCGCGCGGAAGTGAATGAAGAATTCTCGCGACACACTCTGCTGGCGACGCAGAAGCCTGTGACGTCGTCCGATCACACTCGCGGACTGGCCTTCGACGCCGCAGTCTTCATGCCTCGTACTGCCGTGAAGAAGAAGCGTCGCGTGAGTGTGGATCGCCTATGCCGTCAGGCAGGCATCCAGCGCCCCGATGTGCGCCGCGATCCCGTGCACTTCAAACTTGGTTTGGCCGCCCCTGTCGCAAGGCGCCGCGCTTAGTTCCTCGATCCCACACAACCCGTCCACAAGAAATCTTGCGGACTGCCCGCACGCCACGCATACTGGTTTGAATGGCACTCCTCGAGGCCACTGCAATCACCAAGTCGTTTGCCGGAGTGCGAGCCCTGCGCGGGGTGTCGATGGAACTGCGCGCGGGCGAAGTGCACGCGCTGCTGGGTGAAAACGGGGCGGGGAAGAGCACGCTGATCAAAGTGATCACCGGCGCCGAGACTGCCGATTCCGGAAGCCTCACGCTGGATGGCGTGCCCGTGCTGCACAACACGCCGGCGGGCGCGCGCGCTTTGGGAATCGCCGCGGTGTACCAGCAGCCCGCGCTTTTCCCAGACCTCACGGTGGAAGAGAACATCGCCATCGCGCTCGAAAGCGCGGGCGTGTGGCGCCGCATCGACTGGCGCGCGCGCCGCAAGCAGGCGCATGAACTCCTGGATCGCTGCGGCGCGGAGATTACGCCCGAGCGCACGGTGGGGACGCTCAGTATGCCGGAGCAGCAACTGGTCGAAATCGCCAAAGCGATTGGCGCGCGTGCCCGCATTCTGATTCTCGACGAACCTACCGCCTCGCTGACCGATCGCGAAGTGGAGCGCCTTTTCCGCGTCATCGGCGTGTTGCGCAAGGAAGGCGCCGGCATCATCTATATCTCGCACCGCCTGGACGAGGTGGCGCAGATCGCCGACCGCGTCACCGTGCTGCGCGACGGGCAGACCATCGCCACCCGCGAGATGAAGGACGTGGACCGCGCCGAGCTCGTGAGGCTGATGGTGGGGCGCGATGTGCACGCGATTTTTCCCAAGCGTGACGTGCCCATCGGCGAGGTCGCGCTCGAAGTGCGCAGGTTGGGATGCCGGGAGGCGGGCATTCGCGATATCGATTTCGCGGTGCGGCGCGGCGAGATTTTGGGCGTCGCGGGCCTGGTCGGCTCGGGACGCACACAGCTTGCCGAGACGCTCTTCGGCCTCACGCCCGCGGACGAAGGCGAGATCTTCCTGCGCGGCGAGCGTGTGCGTATCGCTTCGCCCGCCGAGGCAATCGGACATAAACTTGGCTACCTGCCCGAGGACCGGCGGCAGCACGGGGTAGTGCTCGAAATGCCGATCGCGGCCAACGCGACGCTTGCCAATCTGGCGGCGATTACGCGCAACGGGCTGATCGATGGCGCGAGCGAACGCTCGGTGGCCAAGGCCTTCGTGGAGCGCCTGCGGATCAAGGCTCCGTCGATCTACACAGAGACCGGGTCGCTCTCGGGCGGCAATCAGCAGAAGGTGGCGCTGGCGCGCTGGCTCGCGATCGGGCCAGACGTGATGATTCTTGACGAGCCCACGCAAGGCGTCGATATCGGGTCGAAGTCCGAAATCCACGAGATCATGGTGGATCTGGCGGCACAGGGCATGGCGATTGTCATGATATCTTCGGAACTGCCGGAAATCCTGGGTATGAGCGATCGCATTGCGGTGATGCATGGGGGCACGATTGCGGGCGTGCTGGCGCGCGCCGAAGCGACACAGGAACGCGTGCTCGCCCTGGCACTGGGGCACGGCTGATGCTGCAACGCCATCGCAGGGAAATCTCGCTGATCGCGGCGATCGCAGCGATAGGCGTAGTGCTGGCAATCGCCGCGCCGGGCTTCTTCACCTTCGCCAACCAGCGCGATCTGCTGCTGGCCAACATGCCGGTGCTGATCGTCGCGCTCGGCATGGTGCTGGTGATTCTCACCGGACAGATCGATATTTCGGTGGGCTCGCAATTCGCCATTTGCAGCGTGGC
>JBDTPR010000459.1:0-5713 GCA_039932635.1 Candidatus Solibacter sp. | reverse complement strand
TCGGTGGTCTGCGCCCAGAATTCGCCGGTGATCTTGACGATGGGTTTGACGCGCAGGCGGTCGATATCGACGCCGTTGAAGCTGTCGCGGCAGCTTTCCAGTGCGGGCACATACTCGTCGCCCTTCAACTGATTGACGAACTTACCGACATACTCGGCGGTGTCACTGAAGCCGCCAAGGTACTTACTCATACCTTCGTCGAGCTTCCACGGACGCTTCTTGCGAAACACCTCATGGAGGTAATCCATCTGCTCGTCGAGGATCCTGTCGGTCTCGCCGGCATTGACTTCGTAGGGACGCAGGGCGTAGGCCACTTCGTTCATCACGTCGCCGCAATTGAGTGCGTTGAGGATGCCGAGGAAGAAGTCGATGTTCATTTCCAGCCCAGCTTCGGCGTCCGATTGATTCAGACCGCCGGACTGCTGGAACAGGAGAACGCGGAAGCCATCGAACCCGGCGTTACGCAGGGCGAGGCGGTATTCGGCTTCGTACATGCCGAAGCGGCAGGGTCCGCAGGCGCCGGCCGTGAAGAACACGTAGCGGTCGATGATTTCCTGCTTGGGAATGCCCTGTTCTTCCAAAGTCTGTAAGTACTGGACGAGGTTACCCACGGTGAAGTAAGTGGGGTTGCACTGGCCGTTATTGCCGTACTCCTTACCCGCCTGGAACGCTGAAACGTTCGGGGTGGGAACGGCTTCGGCACGGTAGCCGAGGCCTTCGAGCGCACCGTGGACGAGTTTCTCGTGCTTCCACGTGAGACCGCCGAAGAGGAGCGTGGTCTGGGCGCGCTGTCCTTTGGTGAAGTAATTCTCGGTGGGGCGCTTGAAGTGATGCACTTCGCGCTTCACGACACCGGCTTCACTCTCCAGGCGGGCGCGCTCTTCCGCAAGCCGTTGCTGGATGGTGTCTTCGATGGTGGTCGTGCCGCCAATTTGTACCAGGCTGGCAGATGGTTGGAGCTTCGGGTCTACGGTCTGAGTGCTCATTAGATACTTCCTTCCCAGTTTGGAGTCAGTTTGCCCGTTTAAACGATTGAAAGAAATAGGATTCCATTGAATGGCGCATTGGCAGGGGGAACGGAGCAAAAACAGGTGTGAGCGGGATTGTGCAGAACTGAACGGAGCAGGCTAAATGTGGGGAAATACGACGGAGTGGGTCACAGAAAGGGGTTAACGATGCGGACGCCTGCGATCGTGCTGCCGTGCTGTAAGTCCTCGGTATAGAGCACACCGGCACCCGATAGGCGGGCAGCGTGAACGATCATGGCGTCCCAGAAGGATATTTGCTGAAGTCGGTGGAGTTCAATGGCGGCGATGACGTCGCGGGCTTCAAAACAGATGACTCTCGCTAGTGACAGTAGTCCGACCTTTTGCTGAGCGTGCTCGGGAACAACTCCGAGTTTGCGGGTTACTACCGCATAGTATTCCTGCAAAACTTGCAAGGAAACTGCGGCCGACCCGTGGCTCAAACACTCCCGGAACAATGAGATAGCTACGGCTTGTTTATCCGGGGATCGGTCGTCATCGGCATATACCAGGATGTTGGTGTCGAAAAACGAGATTCCCTTCATTTGCGCTCGTGAATTTCCTCGCGATTAAATTTCCATCCCTTGGAATCCCCGTGCGACAACCGGGAAAGCCGGACAAATTCATCTGCGATCTCGTCGTTCGTGGGCCGCCCGGCCAATTGGTCCAGATACTCGCGGACCAGTTGATTCACACTTTTGCCCAACGCTTCCGCACGCTTACGGGCTAGTCTCACTGTTTCATCGGGAACGGAAAGAGTGATGTTCATTTGCACATAATACGTGCGCACGTAACCCGTGTCAAATTGTTACGATGCTACCTAATCCATCGAACAGACCGGGACGGTCATCTCATGCAACAGTAGGGATGCCGTACCGTGAGTGAACTTGCACGTATTGCGATCGCCGGCGCCACCGGATACATCGGCGGCCGTCTGGCCCCGCGCCTGCTCGCGGACGGCTACGCCCTGCGATGTCTGGTGCGCTCGCCACGGAAACTGCAGAACCGGGAGTGGGCGGGCGATCCCCGGGTGGAGATTGCAGCCGCCGATCTGTCGGATGAAGCTGCCCTGACGCCACTGCTCCGGGGCTGTGAGGCGGCCTACTACCTGGTCCACTCGATGACCTCGGCGGGCAGCGAATACGCGGCACGCGACCTTCAACTGGCGGCGTCCTTCGCCACCGCGGCGCGGGCTGCCGGAGTACGACGGATCATTTACCTGGGCGGCCTGGGTGAGACCGGGGCGGAATTGAGCCAGCACCTTTCGTCGCGGCGCGCGGTGGAAGCCACGCTGGCGTCGACGGCGGTGCCGGTGACCGTCTTGCGCGCCGCAATGATTATCGGGTCGGGTTCGGCTTCGTTCGAGATTTTGCGCTACCTGGTGGAGCGCCTACCGGTGATGATTACCCCGCGATGGGTCAGCACGCCGTGCCAGCCGATCGCGGTGCAGAACGTGCTCGCGTACCTGGCCGGCTGCCTGTTGGCGCCCGAAACGGCGGGCGGCACATTCGACATCGGCGGACCCGAGGTGCTCTGCTATCGCGACATCATGCGCGTGATGGCCGAAGAACTTGGGGTACGCAAGCGTCTGATCATTCCGGTGCCGGTGTTGACCCCGCGCCTCAGTTCGTACTGGATTCAACTGGTGACGCCGCTCAGCCACAATATCGCGGGACCCCTGGCAGAGGGGCTGAAGAACCCTGTGGTTTGCCGCGAGGACGCCATCACGCGCCTGATTCCACAGGAACTGCTCGACGTGCGGGCAGCGATTCGCGCCGCGCTTTCGCAGATGGTGGGCAACCAGGTGGAGACCAACTGGTCGATGGCCGGACCGATAGCGGGCGATCCCGATTGGGCGGGCGGCACGGTATTCCGGGATGACCGCCAGATAACAATCGACGCACCCGCAGCCACGGTGTTCCGGGCGATCTGCCGCGTGGGCGGCGGCCACGGATACTATTCCGCCGACTGGTTGTGGCGCCTGCGCGGCCGTATGGACTTGTTGGCCGGCGGCCCGGGACTACGGCGCGGGCGGCGCGACCCGGAGAAGGTCGGTTACGGGGAAGCGCTGGATTTCTGGCGGGTGGTGGGCTTCGAGCCCGCCAGGAGACTGGCCTTGCGGGCGGAGATGAAACTGCCAGGCGAAGCGATGCTGGAATTCACTATTGACGCGGACACGCCGCACCATTGCACCTTGCGGCAGCAGGCGCTCTTCCAGCCTCGTGGACTACTGGGTCTGCTCTACTGGTACGCGGTGGTCCCGCTGCACCAGATTGTTTTCCGCGGGATGCTGCACGGGATACGCCGCGAGGCGCTACGCCTCGCAGATGTCGCTTAAACTCCGGTTTCGAGGGCCCGCCGCATGGCCGTCGTGCGCGCGGCGGATTTCGGAGTCAAGCCCTTGCTGCCCACGGAATTCAGGTCGGCACCGCGTAAGGCGAGCAGCGCCGCGATGGCTGGCTTGTTGCAGTTTACGGCGCGGCGCAGCGGAGTTTCCCCGACACTGTCGCGCGGGTCCAATTGGGCTCCGCAGTCCAGCAGGGCGGCGGCGATCTCGTCGTGGCCGCGGCGTGCCGCCATGTGCAGCGGCGTGCAGCTCTTGGATCCCTCGCAGGCATTCACGTTGGCTCCAGCACGCACTAGTGTGCGGACCACTTCAGGCCCGCCGGCCGCCTGGCACTGGTTCGCCACGGAGTACAGCGGCGTGTGGCTGCCATCGTCGAGCACATCGGCAGGCGCGCCCAGGCGCAAGAGCAATTCCAACGTGCCCGTATCTCCGGCGGCGGCCGCCGTGTGCAGCAAAGTGCGGCCGCTGTAACGCGTAACGGCCAGGGCGGGCTCGCGGTCGATTTTCGCGCGCACGTGGTCGGCGAAATGGCCGTCGGTGAGCATGAGTCCCAGTAGTCCCGCGAGCACGGCTGGATTCCCTTGGATGTAGTCGGAAGCTTCGCTGAGCTCTATGGAGCGATCGATATTGCCCGCCCGCACCTCCGCTACTATGGCATCGACTTCGCGCTGGCGGTCAGCGAGGTCGGGATATCCGCCAAAAGCGCGACCGTGGTCCGAGCTACGCTCGGATGCACCGACTGAAGTCGGTGCGCAGGCAGGAGTGCCTGCCCCACTGGAGTCCGTGTTGACGATGTGCGCGGACAGGTTCTCGAACACTTGCCACAATGCGTCGCGCGCCGGCGACTGAAGGTGCAGGTCGGCGAGCGTGTCCTGCATTCTGCCCAGCCATGCGTCACGCTCGCGAGGCCCGATGCGGAAACGCTGGTGCGATTCGCGCAGGCTCACCCACCATCGCTTCTGCGTTTCATCCGGCGGGCCCTCCAGCAGTTGCACCAGAAACGCCGACAACTCTTCGACGGCGCAGCGCAGGCTGACGCCAGGGAAGAAGGGCCGCAGCACGGGGTCCGCCTTAACGCGCGAATAGAATGCTTCTGAAAGCGCGCGGCATCCCGCGGGCCCACCGATGCTCTTCAGCATTTCCGCGCCTTCCATCGTCCAATCAATTCTCGGTTGGCGTTTTACTGGCCGCGTCCACGACGATGGTGTCGATGGAGATCTTCCGCGCATCCAATTTCAGGCCGAGTTTGGTGACTGCCCTGGCGACGCGGTATTCCATGCTGTCTTCGGGCGATTCCGGCTGCGGCACTTCCAGGGTAACGTCGTACTTTCCGTCGAGCTTGGTTTCGTCGGACACCGGGGCCTTGATCATGCGTGAAACGTTGGATGCGATCTGCGCGGACGTCGCGTTGTTCGAACGCCACCACGATGCAGGCATGCTGCCGCGCTGTTTCATATCGGCCATCATCTTTTCCATTCGCCGCTTGCCCTCCTCTGGGTCCACCTTGGCGTTCGGATCGGGCGTAGCAGCCACCGGGTCTGGCGGCGCGGCGGCGGTGAGGTGCGCACCGTCTTTTCCCAGGCTCAACACAAACCCCGACACAGTGCGGGCTTCACGATGGAACTTGAGGCCGAAGCGCTGTTCCAGCAGGCGCTGCAGCATCTCGTTGGCGGACTTCTTGTCGGCGCCCGCGGGCAATTTGGCCTCCACATTGAAGCGCAGGTCCGAAATCCAACTGGGCCCGGCCACCTCGCTGACGCGTACCTTGTACGCGGTCGCGATCAACTGCTGCAGAGTGCGCGAATCCATGGTCACCGTCATCCCCTTCATTGGAACCATGCCTACCATCATGTCCACCATGCCATCCATGGCGCGCATCTTCGCTTCTGCCATCTGCCCCTCGATTGCCGGCGCTACCTTGATGGAGGCGACTTCGAATTCGGGCAAAGGAGCGTCCTGGGCGAACGCGGCCAGGGTCCCGAGGAAGAGGGCGAATCGGCTGGTATGGCGCATGGCAACAAACTAGCACATGGAAAAACCGAGTGCGACACCCTACTAGCACCACTAGTAACACCGCGCTATACTTGCGAAAACTTCCCTATGAAACGGAACATCGCACTGCTCGCAGGCGTTCTCGCCGCCTCCGCGTCTTTCGCTTTCGCACCTACCTACGACGCCAAACTTTTCGCTGAAATGCGCTGGCGCTCCATCGGCCCGCTACGCGCCGGTCGAACCAAATCCGCCCAGGGAATCGCCGGGCAGCCCAACGTCTTCTATATCGGCGTGTGCAACGGCGGCATCTGGAAGACCACCGACTACGGCCGCACCTGGAACCCCATCT
>JBDTPR010000458.1:0-5725 GCA_039932635.1 Candidatus Solibacter sp. | reverse complement strand
AACTACCTGCCGGACTACGGCCTTCGGTCGGTGCAGGCGAGCGTTGCTCGCCTCGCTCCCTGACGGTCGCGGCTCTGATTGGGGCTCGCGCTACGTGCGCGGCTTCCGCTACCGGGCGCAGAAATCGAAGAGCAGCTGCCACTCGGCGAGTTGGACCTCCATCGCCTTGCGCTCCTCGAGTGAGCCCGGGCTTACTCGCTCGCAATAGTCGATGAATTTAATGGGGTTCCACGACGCGCCGAAATCGACACCGATTTCGGCCGCCCGTGCACGCAGCGCCGGGAAGATGGCGTGCTTGCCCACCTGCCGGTACCAGTAGCCGGAGTTCCCGGCATCGGGCTCCTGGCGATGCACGATGGCGTGCCAGTAACTGCCCTCCTTCGTGCCGAGATCCTGCGCCACCGTGTGCGCCTCGTCCCAACATCCGAAGTACAGATAGAGCCCGGCCAGCACAGGCGCGGCGAGGCTCGACTTCTTCAACAGGTCGCGCGCTGCCGCGCTGGTGCACCTGCCTCCGGCCAGCGGCATCGGTCGCAAGCCATCGCCGTCGAGCGCCAGAATGCGCGCAATCTCTTCCCCGTACGCGTGCGGATCGAACATGACTACTCCTCGATACGGAGGGTGATCTTCGAACCCTCGGCGGCCCCGGTATACACGCGCTGCGTGGCCTTGACGAAATCGCTGTTCAGCGCCTTGGGGATCTCCATGAACTTCTGCGGATTGCGATCGGTGAGCGGGAACCAGCTGCTCTGAATTTGCACCATGATACGGTGCCCGGCGCGGAAGGTGTGTGCGATATCAGGCATATCGAAGGTGATGCGGTCGGGCTTGCCGGGTTCGAAGGGCACGGGCTTCTCGAAGCTCTTACGAAACTTCCCACGGAAGGGTTCGCCGCGCACCAGTTGTTGGTAGCCACCCATGATCGAGACGGCAGGGGCGGGCGCAGCACCGGGCGCGGCGGCCACCGGCGCGGGAGCATTGTAATCGGGCGCGTCGCCGGGATAGACGTCGATCAGCTTGACGTCGAAATCGGAATCGGTGCCCGTGGTGGAGACGCGCAGATCGACGCCGATGGGCCCGAACACGGTGACGTCGCGATCCAGCACGGCGGTCTTATAGACCAGCACGTCGGGGCGCATGCCGGCGAAACGCTGGTCTTCGGTCATGTAGCTATTGAGCACGCGCGTGGCCAGCGCGCCGATGTAGGGTACCGGCTTATTCGGGTCTGACAGGTACTCATCGAAGGCGGCTTGCGCGGGCGGCTGCCACGCAATCGCGCCTTTGGTATCCAGGTAAATGGTAGTAGGCTTGGCGCTCTCGGGCGGCCACTTGGCGAACTTGCGCCACTGATTCACACCTGTCTGAAATACCTGCGCCCTAGGAAAGACGCCCTCGCCGCGGCCCTTCAGGTAATACAGGAAAAAGGGTAGCTCGATGCGCTCGCGATAATAAACGCCGGTCTTGGAACCGAAATTGACATTACCCAACCGGTCGCCATCGCCGCGCCCGAAGCCACCGTGATTCCACGGACCCATCACCAGCATATCGACCGCGGGCGGGCCGTTCTTCTCCATGAAGGCGTGCTGGCGCAGCAGGCCCTGCGGATCCTCGGTGTCGTACCAGCCGCCCACCAGCATGACGGCGGGCTTGATGTTCTTGAGGTGCTTCCAGATGGCGCGCGATTGCCAGACTTCGTCGTACGTGGTGTGATCGATATTCAGATTCCAGAGCGGCTGCTTGTGCTTGAAATACTTCTCGTCCACATTCGCGAGGCCGCCGAGTTCGAGATAAAAATCGTAGCCGTCGGGCGTGCCGAACTGAAAGGCCGGCGCGGGCGTGGGGATGCCGGGCTCGGCGCCTTCGCGGGCACGGAAGCCCTGGTAGAAGTTGAAGCGGTGGGCCAGCATGAAGGCGCCGTTGTGATAGGAATCGTCGCCCATGTAGTAGTCGGTGACGGGTGCTTGCGGCGCCACCGCGACCAGCGCGGGGTGCGCATCGATCATCCCGGCGGTGGCGTAAAACCCGGGCTGCGAGATGCCGTACATGCCGACCTTGCCGTTGTTGTGCGGAAGGTTCCTGATCAGCCAGTCGATGGTGTCGTAGGTGTCGGTGCTCTCGTCGGTGTCCTTGGGTCCGGATTTGACGGGCTTGTGCGGACGGATCACCACGTAGTCGCCTTCGCTCAGGTAGCGGCCGCGAATGTCCTGGTAGGCGAAGATGAATTTCTCGCGCGCGAAGAGCTCACTCGGACCGAGCCCTGCCCGGTACTGATCGAGCCCGTACGGCGCGACGCTGTAGCCGGTACGCTGCAGCATGATCGGATAAGTGCGATCGTCCGTAATCGCATCCTTGGGCACGTAGACCGAAGTGAAGAGCTTCACGCCATCGCGCATTGGGATGCGGAGTTCGAACTTGGAGTAATTCTCGCGGACGTAATCGCGAGTGATGCCTCCGGGCGCCGCGGGGGCGGCTGCGGAAGCGGGGGCTGCGCCGCGTCCCTGCGAGAGCAGCAGGCAGGGGGCGGCCAACAGGACAAGGACAAGAACGCGCATGATGAAGTTTACGCTCTCTTGCCTCGCGGCAGGTAGCGCGAGGCGCAATAGCGGTCTCCGGCGGTAACGTTGCCGTACTTCTCCGGGGCGTCGCCGTAAGGGTCGTGGAAGCGCGCCATCATTTCGTACATGCGGGCACGCATATCTCCGGTCCACCTGGCGTACTCCGCCTCGTTCACGACATTGTGCAACTCGTCGGCATCGCGTTCCAGGTCGTACATCTCGTCGTAATCGAAACCATTGAAGACGTACTTGAAGCGGTCGGTGATGCCGATGCGCTGCGTGTACAAGTACTCGCCACCGTAGTAGGCGCACAGGATATCGTCGCGCCACGCGCTGGTCTGCGGCGCGGCGAAGAGGGGCTGCAGCGCGGCGCCGTCGGCATACGGCAGTGCGGCCGCGCCGGCGGCGGCGACGTACGTGTGCGCGAGGTCGTGCGTCTGCACCAATCGCGAAGTCTTCGATCCGGCCTGCGTATGTCCCGGCCAGCGGACGATCATGGGCACGCGATAGCATTCCTCGTAAGGCAGCCAGCCCTTGATCCACATGCGGTGCGCGCCCACCATATCGCCATGATCGGTAGTGAACACCACCATGGTGCGGTCGGCCTGGCCGGTTTCGTCGAGCGCTTTCAAGACGCGCCCGATCTGCGCATCGAGCTGCTCGGTGTACGCATAGTAGTGGGCGCGGCTCTGGCGTACGTCGTCTTCGGTGACCGCACCCCAGGTCTCGGACTCGCGGCGGTGCAGGCCGGGCTTGCCGGCGAAGGTGTCGCTGAAGCTCTTGGGGATCGGAATGGCGCGCGGATCGTAGCGGTCGAGGTACTGCTTGAGCGGCATGTAGGGGTCGTGCGGTTCGACGAAGTGCACCTCCAGGTGCCAGGGCTGTGAGCCCTTGGCGAAGCGCGCCATCATGCGGGAGGCGAGTTCGGCGTTGCGCCACTCGGGCGTGGCTTCCTCGGGGCCTTCCTTGTAGCCCCACATGGCGAAGGGCTGCGACCCGGGCCAGCTCATCATGCGCTGGTTGGTGGCGGTCAGGCGCTCGGTGGAGCGCGCCACACGGTCGGGATTGAGATCGAGCTTCTGCAGCAGCGCGGGATCGCAGCCGGCGATTCCTGCCACCTCATGGAAGCCGAAATCCATCGGCGTGCGCAGATAACTGGCGTGCCACTTGCCGACGTATCCCAGGCGGTATCCCGCTTGGCGCAGGCGCTGCGAGTAGAGCACGACATCGGGATTCATGTCGCGGTGCACGGAGGGCGGCGAGTGGACCTGATTGTAGACGCCGTTGTGCCAGTGATAGGCGCCAGAGAGCAGCATTGCGCGGGCCGGACAGCAGACGGCCGAAGGCGTGTAGCTGCGCTCGAAGAGCATGCCCTGGCTCGCCAGGCGGTCGATGTTGGGCGTGCGGCAGCCGCTGCGGCCGGCGATGGTGGCCCACTGCTGCTGGTCGGTCATGATGTGCAGAATGTTGGGTCGCGACTGCGCCTGCGGCGACTGCGCGTTGGCGGCCGCTGCAACGGCGGCGCCGGTAAGAAAACTCCTGCGATCGACTGCCTGCGACATGAAGTGAACCTCCCGTTCATTACATCACTGTGGGGAGACTTCAGTCTGCGCGGCGGTTGATTACCGCCGCATGCTCGCCACAATTGCGACACTTGGCGGGTTGCCAACCCGCCGCAGGATGCCATCCTGCCCCACACGGCTTTCATCAAGTTTCGTTGATGTGGACCAGAGGAATGTCCTACGGCGCCACGCGATATACTGCAATCGAATTACTATGTCCACCACGAATTCTCCCCACCGCCGCCAGTTTGTGCAAGCCGCACTGGCCACCGCCGCGTCGTACGGCCGCATTTACGGAGCCAACGAGCGCATACGCATCGGCGCCATCGGCACCGGAGGGCGTGGCCAATACCTATTGAGCCAGTTGAAGCTCGCCGAGCAGAACGACATCGTCGCCTGCTGCGACGTCTTCGAGCCACGGCGCATCGAGGCGAAGACCAAGTACGGCACCACCGAAGCCACCCTGCACGGAGATCATCGCGAGGTCCTCGACCGCAAGGATATCGACGCCGTGGTGATCGCGACGCCCGACCACTGGCACGTGCCGATTCTTACGGCGGCCGTGCGCGCCGGCAAGGATGTCTACTGCGAGAAGCCGGTCACCCACTCCATCGAGGAAGGCGGCCCGGTAATCGCCGCCGTAAAGGATACCAAGCGCGTCGTACAGATCGGCCTGCAGCAGCGCAGTTGGGAGCACTTCGCGGAGGCTCGCAAGCAGATTCAGGAAGGCCTTCTCGGACAGGTCACGATGATCCGCACGTACTGGTTCCAGAATCACATTCCGTCGATGGGCCGGGTGCCGCAATTCGATCTCACGAAGCTCGATTGGAAACGCTTCCTGGGCTCCGCGTCGAACCGCGCGTTCGATCCCGATCAGTTTGGCAACTGGCGCTGGTATTGGGATTTCGGCGGCGGCGCGATGACCGATTTATTCGTCCACTGGGTGGACGTCGCGCATTGGATCATGGACGACGACAATCCCAAACGCGCCACCGCTACCGGGCTGAAGGCCGTCCTGAAGCAGCGCCAGACTCCCGACACCATGAGTGCGGCACTGGCCTATGGAAACGTCGTGGTGGAGTTCGATAGCGCGCTGCTCGGCTACATCGAAGGCGGCGGACTGATGATCCGCGGCACCAAAGCGGCAATGCGATTGTGGCGCGGCGGCTTCGCGGTCTACAACGAAATCGGGCGTTACAGCGAGAAGCCCGACCCTTCGAACCCGAGCCTTGAAGTTCCGTCGAAACAGGATGGCACCCTGCCGCACATGAAGAATTTCCTGGAATGCGTGCGATCTCGCCATACGCCGAATGCCTCGATCGAAGTCGGCGTCTCGGCCGCGCGCGCCGGACATGTGGCCAATCTGGCGATGCGCGGCAACGGCGTTTGGATGGGATAGAATCCTGGAATGCGCAGCCTACTCGTGATTGCGGCGTTCTGCTCACTGGCGCACGCGGCCGACCCGAATGCGATCGACCTGAAAGCTCCGGAATTCAAACTCTGGCCCAAGGGTGCGCCCGGTTCCGAAGGCATCAACGCGCCCGAAGAATGGAACCCCAGCACCGATGGCTTCCATCGCGTGAAGAACATTCATCAGCCCTCGCTGAC
>JBDTPR010000457.1:0-5725 GCA_039932635.1 Candidatus Solibacter sp. | reverse complement strand
CCGCAAAGCCCGGTGGCATGGTCGAGCGTCATCACCGGCATGGACCCCGGCGGCCATGGCATCTTCGATTTCATCCATCGCAACCCGTCCACGCGCATGCCGGTATCTTCGATGGCCGAGACCACCGAACCTACCCATTCGCTCTCAATCGGACCGTACGTCTTTCCTTTGACCGGGGGCGGAGTGCACACGCTGCGCGCCGGACGGACCTTCTGGCAGCTGCTCGAAGACCGTGGCATAAAATCTTCCGTCACGCGCATGCCCGCCAACTTTCCGCCCGCCGATTGCGAGGGCGACTCGCTCGCCGGCATGGGTACGCCCGATCTGACCGGTTCCTTCGGCACGTTTTCGTTCTACACCGACGATCCTTCGGAAAAGAGAGACAAGGTGCCCGGCGGGCAGATCTCGCGCGTAGCCTTGCGACGCGGCCGCGCGGAACTGGTAATTCCCGGACCGCCCAACGAAATGCGCCGCGACCACCAACCCACTTCGGTCGTTCTGACGGTATCGGCGGATCCTACCGAGGCTACGGCGCGGTTCGATATCGCGGAGAACCAGTTCATTCTCCGCAAGGGAGAATGGTCGGATTGGGTGAAGGCGGAGTATTCCCTGATTCCGCACGTCAGCAGCGTCCGCGGCATCTTTCGTGTGTATTTGCAGCAGGTGCATCCCTATCTGCGAGTCTATGTCAGCCCCGTGAATATCGACCCGGAGGATCCGGCGCTGCCCATCTCCACGCCGCGCGATCACAGCCGCCGGCTGACCGAAGCGGTGGGTTCGTTCTATACGCAGGGCATCGCCGAAGAGACCTCCGCGTTCCGTGCCGGTATCCTCTCTAAGGACGAGTTCCTGACGCAGAGCCGCAAGGTGCTGTCGGATAGTATGCGGCTGTTTCGCTATGAGTTGGACCGCTTTCAGGACGGTCTTTTCTTCTACTACTTCTCCAGCGTGGACCAGAATTCGCACATGCTCTGGGGGCGGTATGAAAGCGATCTGCTGGAGATCTACCGCGCGGTGGATCAGGCCGTCGGCCAGGCCATCGCCAAAGCCGGTTCGGACACCACGTTGATGGTGATTTCCGATCACGGCTTTGCGCCCTTCAACCGCGCGGTTCACATCAATTCCTTCCTCATGCACGAAGGGTTTCTGGCCCTCGACGATCCCTCCAAAACCGGCGACGAGGAGTTGTTCGCACACGTGGACTGGAGCAAAACCATGGCGTACGCTGTCGGGTTGAATGGCGTCTACGTCAATCTGGAAGGGCGGGAATCCGGCGGCATCGTGGCGGAAGCCGACAAGCGCCAGCTGCTGGAAAAGCTGGCGAGGCGGCTGGTCGAGTTCAAGGATCCGGTCAGCGGCGAAAAAGTCGTCGAACGCGTATACTTCGCCTCGGAGTTCCGCGGGCAGAATCTGAAAGCCGCGCCAGACCTTCTGGTGGGCTTCCGCCGCGGCTATCGGGCCTCCTGGCAGACCGCCCTCGGCGCGGTGCCGCGCGAGGCGATGGAGGACAATACCCAGGCCTGGATCGGCGACCATTGCATGGCGTCGGAGTTGGTTCCTGGCGTGCTCTTCAGTAATCGACCGGTGCGCGCCGTGGCGCCGCAGTTATGGGATATCACCGCCACGATTCTCGCCGAGTTTGGCGTGCCGAAGGCGAACGGAATGATCGGTCAATCGGTATTCTAAGCGGCTATGGAGATTGTCAACTGGATCATCGACGCGATTCTGCTCGGCGTGCATGCCGTGTTCTCCATGGCTCCTCCGCTGCTTGGGCTCACCGTCCTATCGGCCGTGGTGGGCGTCGCAATGCTGTGGGGCTTTGGCAAAACCAGCAATCAGCAGCGGATGAAACAGGTCAAGCGCCGCATGCAGGCCGGGCTGCTGGAATTGCGGGTTTTTGTAGACGAACCCGTGATCTCCCTGCGCGCGCAGAAAGGCCTGCTGGCCGCCAACCTGAACTATCTGCTCCTGGCTCTGCGACCCGCGTTGTGGATGGCCGTGCCGGTAGGTCTGCTGTTGATTCACCTGGCGTCGTTTTACGATCGCTCTCCTTTGCCGCTGGCTACCCCCGCCCTGGTCACGCTACGAATGACCGGCGACCTGGCCGAATCGGCGGCTCCGCCGGAGCTCGTGGTTCCGGCGAACGTGCAGATTCTGGGCCCGCCGGTGCGCGTGACGGCATTGAGGGAAGTGAGTTGGCGCATCGTGCCCGTCTCCCCCGTGTCGGATAAGCTGCTGTTCCGTTTCAATGGCCGTTCGACGTGGATTTCGATTGAGGCGGGAGGCAAGCAGCGTTACGTTCCGGGGACGAAGGTGGCGTCGGTTTGGGAGTCGCTGTTTTCGCCTAGCAACGGGCGTATTTCCGGGGATTTTGCGGAGTGGGCCGAGATCCGGTATCCGGCTGCCCGTATGCAAGTGTTTGGTTTTCGTGTCAATTGGCTGGTGTGGTTTCTGGTCGTGTCCATGGCGTCCGCACTACTGCTGAAGAAACGTTTTGCCGTGGTCATCTGAGGAAAAGAAAATGCTTGGATCGTCAATTAAGTTGAATAAGGTGCTGCTGGAGAAGGTCAAGAAGTGCGCCGACGCCGGCGGCTATAGTTCTGCGCAGGAGTTCGTCGAACACGTCCTGGAAAAGGAACTCGCAAAGGTGGAGACTTCCGCTTCGGACGAAGAGATCGCGAAGAAGCTCCAGGGCTTGGGATACCTGGACTAGGGGGAATGATGACCGTTGAATTTGAAGATTCGCTCTGGGCCAGAGTGAAGAGGCACGCGGAAGCCGCGGGGTTTAGTTCGCCGGAGCAGTTCGTGCAGGATGCGGTGAAGAGGCAGATCGACAACGCGTCCTCGCCGGAAGAAGACCAGCTTGTGATGGAAAAACTACAAGGGCTGGGTTATCTGGACCACGGGCGCGACATTTAAGTCGGGACTTCCCTGCCCCAATCCGAGCGACCGCCCAATCACACCCACGACCGCCCAATCCGAGCCGCGACCGTGAGGGAGCGATGCCACTTGCTCCTTCGACCCTGTCCACTTCCCTGCCCCGTGCTAATACCGTAGCCGCATAATCCGCCGGATCAGCCCTTGCGGCAGGCTCAAGATCACGCGGTAGGCGGTCAGCTTGATCATTTCCCTGAGGGCGTACCGGCGATCGTGTGTCGGCACCGCGTAGTAACGGACTTCTAGCGGGACGCGCGGGAAGACCTTGCCGATGGACAGGGCCACCCGCCGCAAGTGCACGTCGGAGCTGATCACGAGGATGCTTCGCGGCATACAGCGCTGCAGATAGTCCCAAAGGCCCAGAATTTCTCCATAGGTGTTCCATCTGGGCAGCTCGGCCGGTTCGCTCCGTATGCCGGCGCCGCTCACTTCGCAGAAGAAATGCCGTTGGTCTGCCGGAAGCTTGTTCCGTTGGGCGATCAAATCGTCCGCACCTTCAAAATCGATCGTGGCCATTTTGCTGACTTCGAAACGATCGACGCTCAGCAGGAGCCGCGGTGCGATACCTGTCCGGTAGAGTTCCAGGCCATGGCGTTTGCGATCCATGCGCCCTGCCAGCACAAAAATGAGGTCGGCCGGCTGAGGGGGATCGTTCAGGGTCAGATACTCGTGGAGGCGGTCAAGTATCACGGCTGAAGTTTTGGAGTCGCATGCTCCCGTAGCCATGGGACAAGCCGGTCAAATCTGAATTGCTTGGCTTCGTAGAGCCCGGCGACGAAATCGTAGGTCTCCTGAGCCCCGGCCGTATAACGCGCCCCGTTGATGGCCAGGAAGGTATACATACAGGCGAAGGCTACCCGCTTGTTGCCGTCGATAAAGGCGTGGTTCTGCGCGAGGCTTTCCCAGAGCGCCGCGGCTTCTTCAATCAGGTCCACGTAATACCCGGTCTGTGGCCGGTAGAGAGCGGCTTCCAGCAGCCCAAGATCCCGGACGCCGCGGGAGCCGCCATACCGGTCGATCTGGTCCGCATGAATGGCGAGGACCTCGACCACCGTCAGGTAGTCCGTCATTCAGCAAGCTTCTGGTAAAGCGGCGCGAATTTTTCGTGGCTGGCGAGATACGTTGCCATGACATGCTCGCGCGGTGTGGCCTTTTTACGCTTCTCGATCAGATCGGCCAGGGCCTCGTCCACCAGCGCCTGGAGCTGGCGGCCTTCCTTCTCTGCCAGGGAACGAACAGCCGCTAAGATATCGGAATTGACCTGGGTCGCGAACTTTTCGCGGATTTGAGCCATGGAGCCGCCTTTCTTCTCCTTTAGGCTATCATGACGAATCATGATGGATCAAGATGAATGCGGGCAAAGCAGCTCACATTAGCCCGGGAGGACAGCGCCTGGTTCAATTGGGAAATGTCACTAGAACCGATAGTCTGCGTTTTTGTCACCAATCCGTTGCTGGCGGCCGGAGTATGGTGCTATGATCCGCGTGATAGCGATGGTCGCGAACTTACCCGGAAGAGATCGGCTGACGGATGCCGCAGTGGCCCGATTGCTCTCGGTGAGCAAGCGAACGCTGCTGCGATGGCTTAAAGATGGCGTGATCGATCCGCCGGTCCTGGTGGTTGGGAAGCGTGGCCAGCGGCGATGGGCGGACCACGAGGTCGCTCAAATTCTCGGGCACATGAAGAAAAGAGGAGACTTAGGTGATTCGACTGGTGATATCCAATCAACGGGGCGGCGTGGCGAAGACAACCACCGCCGTTACTTTGGCAAGGTCCTTCGCCGACATCGGCAGGAAGGTGCTGTTGATTGACACCGATTCCCAGGGCTCGATACGGACGATCTTAGGGCTTAAGCCCGAGTTTCACCTGGCCGATTTCCTCATACGCAACATGGCCTTTCGCGAGTGCGTGGTGACGGCATGCCCTAATGTCGATGTCATGTGCAGCAATCGCGATACGACCGAGGCGGAAGTGACGCTCTCCAACAGCCCGTTCCGGGAATTGACGTTTGAGCGGCTCTTTTCGGAACACGAAGCGGCGTACGATGTCATTTTGATCGACGTGGCGCCGTCCATTACCCTTTCCCAGCAATGCGCCATGGTCTACGCCCAGCAGGTCCTGGTGCCGGTCGGGATGGAGACTTTGAGTTTGCAGGGCGCCGTTGCCGCCGTGAATGCGGCGGAAGCGCTGAATCGCTTCTTTAAGAAGGGTTTGAATGTTCGTACGATTGGGCTGCTCCCGGTGATGGTGGATCGCCGGTTGGCGATGACCGGCATGGTCCTGGATTCGCTGAAGCAGCTCTCGGCCGATACCGGCGTACCTGTGCTGCCGGTGATTCGCACCGATTCCGCGGTGCCCAAGGCCGCGCGGGTGAAGAGATTTTTAGCTGATTTCGATCCCAATTCCAAGGCTCTCGTGGATTACAACGAGGCCGCTTCCCTGCTCCTCCAAGCGCTCGATCGGCCGTCCGATGTCGATGAATCCAAAGAAGCAAAGTCGGCGTAAAAACACCGCAAACAAACTCGAGCCAATCGATTGGCGCGAATTTGCGAACGATGCCGTGCTCAATGGCAACATGAGCACGCTGTATCGTCGTCCGCCCTCGGAAGATCCTTCGGCCTACGCCAGTCCCGAGGCCATGATCGAGATCGAGAAGCGTGTGGCCCAGTCGGCGCACGATTCAATACCCACTGTGGGTACTGAGCCAACCGTGGATCGCTCCCCCGCAGACGAGATCGTGCCCCCTGCGGGTCTAGTACCCAGTGCGGGTATGGACCAGGCAGAGGCA
>JBDTPR010000456.1:0-5728 GCA_039932635.1 Candidatus Solibacter sp. | reverse complement strand
CGTATTCCAACAATGCGAAAGCTCGCGCGCTAGCCGGTCCTCTTTAGAGCGTCACGGCCTCTCGGGAAAGGGCGCCGCTACTCGCTGCAGTCAGTTGGAGAATTAAGACACGGATCGAGTTTCAGTAGGTCGCAATGGTGCTGCTTCTGATTGCTTTGCCGTGATTGACGATCATGTATTTGCCGTCCGCCGCTAAAACTGCCGGGCAACCGGGCCAAAGCCCCCGGATTGTCGCCAGCCACTGGTCCAACATGGCGCGAAACCGCCTGGGCCGGGAGTATTCGACCGAACCGATTTGATGCGCCAAGCCTAAGCTGCCAAAAAGCGGAATTCCCTCCTCTCCTTTCGCTACGAAGCATCGATACACGAGCCACATGAAGAGGTCGAGTACGGCCGGCGCGGCGCTCAATACTTTGACCGCCTCCAGATCGGTCGGAATCGGCTGGTCGACGATCTCCGCATAGAATTCGTCACTTAACACAATCACGTTCTGAAATTCTTCAGAGAGTAGCTGTTCACGTGGTTCACGGTCGTACCAAATCTGCGCCTCGCGGAAGAAGTTGAATCTTGATCGGTGAACCACGCGGGCCTTCGAGTTCAGCGTCTCTGTGCCGAAGAAGATTGTTGCTCCGAAGATCCGTTCGAATGCTGCCACAAGCCGTCGGTACTCCGTCCCGCCCTTGGCCATCCCAAACGTGTCCAACATCTCCGCTCCGGATCTGAAGCGAACCACTTGGCTTTTCTGCTGAACCGCCATTGTCGCCAGCATGATCGGTACGAGGCGGTCCTGACCGAAGGGCAGCCCAAAATCGGGGTGGCCGGTGAGTTGAAGGACGAAATGCCCGTTCCGTCGCTCGTACAAGAGCTGTCCCTTCGGCGGACGCCTAATGGGCAAGCCGCACAGCACGAACGGTCGAGACGAGAAGGCCAATCGTTGCGTTCCCGCCTCTCGGTTCTTTCGCACCAACGAGATGCCGTCCGCCTGGCGCAGCCGGTATTTCGAAATGACGAATTCCGGATGAGTTCGCTTGAGGATCGATCCCGCGTCTTCCAGCCCGGTCGTACAAGCTTCGCGGCCACTTCGCGCGGGGGCACCCACTTAAGCCCCCAATCCGAAGCAGGGCAAAAATTGGTGACAGTTTTGGTGACAATCGGCGGTCCTGAGGTGTTTCGCGACACCACCGCCTAGGAGGCTTAACTGATTGTAGGGAGGAGACTTAAGGTTTGGTTGCGGGGGAAGGATTTGAACCTTCGACCTTTGGGTTATGAGCCCAACGAGCTACCAGACTGCTCCACCCCGCAGAACTATCCTACCGCACACGTCGCCCCCGGTCAAATTCTCGTGACATATTTCTCCCGTTCCCCTTAGTACAATGGGATTGTGCTTCGCCACGTTGTTCCGGCGGCCCTCGCGCTGGCTGCCACCCTTGCGGGCCAAACTGCGCTCCTACCGCTGAAAGACATCAAGCCAGGTATGCGCGGCACCGGCCGCACCGTCTTCAACGCCTCCAAAATCGAAGATTTCCAGGTCGAAATACTCGGCGTCCTCGATAATATCGGGCCTAAAGAATCCCTTATCCTCGCCCGCCTCTCCGGTGGACCCCTCGAGCACACCGGCGTCATGCAGGGCATGAGCGGCAGCCCTGTCTACATTGACGGAAAACTCATCGGCGCCGTCGCCATGGCCTTTCCCTTCGCCAAGGACCCCATCGCCGGCATTCGCCCCATCGAGGCCATGCTCCGCACCTCCACCAGCCCCACACCTCTTCCCTCCCCCGCTTCCCGCCCCGCCCTCGCCCTCAACGACCGCGACCTCACCCGCCGTTTCTCCCGGCCCGAACCCGCCCTCCACGGTGATGCCCGCATGGTCGACATCGCCACCCCGCTCTCCTTCGGCGGCTTCAGCCGCGCCACCCTCGACACCTTCGCGCCGCAACTTCGCGCCCTCGGACTCGAACCCCGCCAGGGTGTCACCAGCGGCGGCAAAGTCCCGCCCGCCATGGGCAATCCCGCCGACCTCAAGCCCGGCTCCATGATCAGCGTCCAAATGATGACCGGCGACCTCTCCGTCGGCGCCGATGGCACCGTCACCCACATCGACGGGAACCGCATATACGCCTTCGGCCACCGCTTCCTCGATATCGGTTCCACCGCCCTCCCATTCGCGCGCGCCGAGGTCCTCACGCTCCTCGCCAACACCAACACGTCCTTCAAAATCTCTACCGCCAAGGAATGGATGGGTACCATTTTCCAGGACCGCAACACCACCGTCGCCGGTGAACTCGGCGCCAAACCTGCCATGGTCCCCGTCACTCTCAATCTCTCGCGCGCCGGCAAGCCCGTCGAAAGCTACCAGATGCAGATGGTCAACGACTCGCTGCTCTCCCCCCTCCTTCTTCAGATGGCCGTCTTCAGCGCGATCGATGCCACCGAGCGAACCGTCGGAACCTCTACCATTCGCGTGACGGGCCAGATCGAATTTCAAAACTCCGCAGCCCCGCTGCGCGTCAATAATGTTTACGCCTCCGATAACGGCACGCCCATGCTCGCTTCACTCTCCGCCGCGGTACCCGTCGCCTTCGTCATGCAGGGCGGTTTCGATTCCCTGCGCCTCAAAGGGGTCTCCCTCAACATCGAGTCCTTCGATCAGAAGAAGCAACTCACCATCGACAACATCTTCGCCTCGCGACACGACGTCCGCCCCGGAGAAAAGATCCAACTCCACGTCACATTCACTGGCGAGAATGGCGCCGAAACCGTGCGCAATGTCGATTACCAGGTGCCGATTGGTGCCGAACCCGGTCAGATCTACTTCACCGTGGCAGACGCCAGCACCACCAACATCGCCGACTATCGCCAGGTGCTGAATGCCACCGCGCGAACGCCCGCGCAACTCCTCTCCACCGTTAGCAACCTCCACCCCAACACCAAGGCGTACATCCGCGTGTGGCGCGCCGACCCCGCCTTCCAGCTCGAAGGTGCCGACCTGCCGGATCCCCCCGCCTCCATCTCCCTCATCCTCGCCGGCTCGCCCTCCACCGCCTCCGGCATTACCGCCACGCGCAACGCCAAAATCGGCGAGATGGAAATCGACCTCGGCGACATGGCCGTCGCCGGCTCTAAAACCGTCCAAGTGGAAGTTAAGGAATGACCGCCCAAGGAGTGACTGCCCCGATGCGACCCCACCGCACGAGACCCTTCGCTTGCGCCGCCGCACTCCTCGCGGTGCTCGCCCCCTATGCTCCCGCCAGCGGCACCGCCACCTGGGAACTCAATTCCTATGCCGATTTCATCCGCGGCCGCTTCAACGGGCTCTCCCTCAGCCGCGAAGGCCGCCTCTCGCTCGCGCCAAAAATCGACAGCCTTTTCACCAGCGATCAGCCGGTCATCTGGGCTGTCGCTCAAGCCTCCGACGGCACGCTGTATGCCGCCACCGGCCATCGCGGCCGCCTCTACAAGGTCGAAGGCGCCGCGAAGAGCACGCTCCTCTGGACTGCCCCCGAGCCCGAGATTTTCGCCGTCGCGGTGGATCGTTCGGGCACCGTCTTCGCAGCCACCTCGCCCGATGGCAAGGTCTACCGCATTGAAAACGGCAAGGCGGCCGAGTACTTCGATCCGAAAGCGCGCTACATCTGGTCGCTCGCCGTCGGACCCAATGGCGCCCTCTATGTAGGCACCGGCGACCAGGGCAAGGTCTTCCGCGTGGATTCCGCCGGTAAGGGCGAACTCTGGTACGAAACCGGCCAGACCCACATCACCGGGCTCGCTGTCGATACTCAGAACCGTCTGCTCGCCGGCACCGAGCCCAACGGGATCCTCTACCGCATCACCGCCAAGGACAAGGCCTTCGTTCTCTACGACGCGAACCTGCCCGAGATCCGCTCCATCGTCCCCATGCCCGATGGCACGGTGTACGCCGCGGCCCTCGGCGGCTCCACCGCCAAGCGCGCCCAGAGCGCCAATCAGGCCGCACAGGCCAACGCCGCGTCCGGCGCAGCCGTCACCTCTTCCGTCACCTCCATCACCGTGGAAGCGCAGGCCGCGGAGATCAAACCTCCCGATCCCACCAAGCCTTCGCAGACTCCCGCCGCACCCGCCACCACGCCGCAGGTCAGCACCAGCTTCTCGCCGGTGGTCGATGTCTCCGGCGTCGAGAAGAGTGCGCTCTATCGCATTAATCCCGACAACACCGTCGAGACCCTGTGGAGTTCCAAGGAAGAAAACATTTACGACGTGCTCGCTCTCGAAAAGCAGGTGCTCTTCTCCACCGATCAGGATGGCCGCATCTATGGCCTCGCACCAGATCGCCGCGTCACCCTCGTCACTCAGACCAATGAAGGCGAAACCACGCGACTCCTGCCCTCCGAGCATTCTGTGATCGCCGCTACCGGCAACATGGGCCGCCTCTACCGCCTCGGTGAAGCCGCCGGACCCTCGGGCTCGTACGAGGCCCCCGTGCACGATTCCTCCACCGCCTCGCGCTGGGGCAGCATCAGTTGGCGCGGCGACGTGCCCGCATCGAGTACGCTGTTGTTCCGCACCCGCAGCGGCAACTCCGCCCGTCCCGACCGCACCTGGAGCGATTGGAGCGAGCCCGTCACCAGCGCCGCGGGCGGCCGCATCACCAGCCCCAACGCGCGCTACATTCAGTGGAAGGTCGAGATGACCGGCGCCGGCGGCGCCACGCCAACGCTCAACAGCGTGACCCTCGCTTACCTGCCTCAGAACTCGCCGCCCGTGCTCAAGAGCATCAACGTGATCACTCAGGCCGCCGCCATCACCCAGACTGCCGTGCGCTCCTCCGGTAGCAGCGCCGCATACAGCGTCACCGTCACCGATGGAGATTCCGCCACCTCGGCCGGCACGCCCACCCAGACTCTGGCGCGCGCCGCGGCTCAACAGATCACACTCACCTGGGTCTGCGAAGATCCAGATGGCGACCGCCTCGTCTACAACGTCTACTTCCGCGGCGAAGACGAAACGCAGTGGAAACTCCTGCGCTCCAACACGCGCGACAACTCCATGACTTTCGATGCCGACGTGCTGGCCGACGGCAAGTATTTCTTTCGTGTAATCGCCAGCGATCGCGAAGCCAACGCTCCGTCCTCGGCACGCGAAGCCACCCTGGTCAGCGCGCCAGTGATGATCGACAACACACCGCCCCAGGTCACGCTGGGTGAAGTCCGCCGCACTGGCGCCACAGCCCACGTGGAATGGGAAGCCTTCGACCGCGCCAGTGCACTGCGCCGCTGCGAATACTCCCTCGATGCCAATAGCTGGGTGCCCATGGAATCCGTGGACGGCGTGATCGATTCGCCGCGCGAGAAATTTGCCCTCGATCTCAGCGCCCTTTCGCCGGGCGAGCACTTGCTTGTCATACGCACCGCCGATAGCGCCAACAATACCGGAGTCGCCAAGGTAATTCTCAAATGACAGAAGCCCTTTCCCGATTCGAAGAGCACCTCAGCACTGTCCCCAAGCGCCTGGTCGATATCTCAGAGGCTGAAGCCGCGGCCAAGCCAGATCCGGCGCAGTGGTCAAAGAAGGAACTGCTCGGCCACCTGATCGATTCCGCCGCCAACAACCACCAACGCTTCGTGCGTGCCCAGCAAGAAAATCCCTACGATGGCCAGCGTTACGAGCAGGATTTCTGGGTCGCCTCGCAGGCGTACGCCACCGAGCCCTGGGCCGACCTGGTCAACCTGTGGCTGCTCTACAATCGCCATCT
>JBDTPR010000455.1:0-5736 GCA_039932635.1 Candidatus Solibacter sp. | reverse complement strand
CCGCTCCGGCAGCACCGGTGCGCGAGACCATACCAGGTGCGACCATACCAGGTGCGACCACGCCAGTTGCAGGGGCGCGGAGTGCTCAAGTGAACGCGGCCGCCGAGGCCGAATGGCTCGCGTCCTGCTTCCGCTGCCCGGCGCCGGCCGTGACCACTAAGACCGGCAGCGGTACGGCGAACGCGGTGGCCGAGGCCCGCATGACGGCCGCCGCGCTCAAGGAGTCGTGTTCCTCGTCGGACCCACAGAACGTGGAAGCCTGTGTGCGCAGGGAAATGGCCGAAGCGGGAGGCAAGGTGTACCGCGCGAAGGCCGATTGCACAGCGGGCCGCATCACCACCATAGAGGATCAGCAGTACATGCTCGCCGGACTGTGGGATAGCAGCGACATCGGCGGCGGCCGCACGAAATGGCGCGGCGCGGACGGCCAGATAATAGGGCGGGATAATGCCACCAACGGGCTCGCCATTTCTCAGCAGTGGGAGGTTCTTTGTCCCGGCCCGGTAAGCGCGGCGGTGATTGCCCGCGCCGCTGCCGCCCCGGCTCGACCCTCCCCTCAACGGGCCGCTACTGCGCCGGTTTCCAGTCCGGCCGCTCCCGCTTCCGTCTGCGCCGGTAAACGCTACTGCGAGGAGACTAATTCCTTCGCCGCGATCATTCGCGATTTCCGGCCCAGCAGCGTGGCGGACTCTACCCGGATTGTCAGCGCAACGGTCAGGTTCCTCAATAAGACCAACCGTCCCCTGATGCTGGGATATATCGCGAGCGCCGGCGTCGCCATCGATGAGCGCGGCAACCGTTACATCCTGCCGTCGGCGGCCAGTGTACGGGGCATCGGAGAAATCTCCGGCCGTGAGTTCGATCCCAAGTTCAGTGTGCAGCCGGGGCAGACGGCCGACACGCGCTTCGAATTCGTCTGGCGCTGGAACGGCCGCGACATCCTGGGGCAGAAGGCGTGGGATGTGGAGCTTGCGGTGCGGGAGGCCAACGAGGTCGCGCCCGGGCAGTACCGCTTCGGCGCGGAGCACACGCTGCAATTCCGCGGCGTTCCACCCGCGAACGCAGGGGGCGCTGAAGCTTCGCCTCAGGCGAGCCCGGCAGCGGCGCCGCCCGCCGCGTCATCCGCTGTGGTGGAACCGCCCAGGCCCGACCAATGCGCCGGCAAACGCCAGTGCTTCGATGCGGGTACGTTCGTGGCGGAAATTCAGCATGCCGGGTTGAGCCGGGAGGGAACCTACCAGGACCGTGTGGTGCGCCTGAATATACAGATCCGAAACACCAGTCAGCAGCCGCTCTCACTGGCGTATGTCACCAAATCCTCTGTGCTCACGGACAACCGGGGCAACCGGTTCTTCTGGGGCAACGCCGGCACGCACGACATGAGCGCCACAGGAATCGGCAAAGTGGAAGCCAACAATGCCGACCCGCAATTCACACTGGCTCCCGGTGAGTCTCGCGCGGCGACTTTCACGCTTCGCCGTCGCGTAGCCAAAACCGACCCCGATGCCGGCACCTACACCTACAACGTTTCGCTGGCTCAGCTCGAGGTGATCAATCAACAGCAAGTGCGCACGACGCGGGAACACAGCCTGAGCTTCGCCGATTTCGCCTTGAATGGCTCCGCCGGTGGCGCGACGGCCCCGTCAGCGAGTAGCCCGGTGCCGGCCATCCGCGATCTCAATAATGCGATCCGCGGAATCGGTAAGAAGAAACTTTAGGAAACAGAAGTCAGGAGCCAGCACTATGATGGGGCGTTTGATCGTTTTCGCATTCACCGCAATGGCCGCGCTGGCGCAGCAGCCGCGCATCGACCAGTTGCAGAACAACTACAGCTACCTGCTCCCGAACGACCCGAGCTATGGCATCGCGCAGGGGTCGATCTTCATCATCAAGGGCGCAAATCTGGCCCCTTCGTCCACCGGCCTGCAGAATGTTCCTCTCGCCGTGGCGCTGAACGGAGTCAGCGCGCGCGTCACGGTCAACGGTAGTTCATCCGACGTCCTGTGGTATTACGTCACGCCCGGCCAACTGGGAGGCATTCTCCCCTCGCGAACTCCGGTGGGAAACGGCAGTATCACGGTGACCACGGCGGCGGGCACCAGCGCGCCCGCGCCGATCAAGGTGGTGCAGAGCGCCATCGGGCTGCTCACGCTGAGCGGATCCGGATCCGGCGCGGCAGCAGTACTCGACACGAAATATGCGTTCCTCTCCGCTCAGAACGCGGCCAGGCCCGGCGACTACATACAACTGTTCGGTAGCGGAGTTGGTCCAACTTCGGGTGACGAGTCGATCCTACAGGTGCAGGCGGACCTCACGTCGATTGCTGTGACCGCGACGGTCGGCGGCCTTCCCGCCACCGTGGTCTACCGGGGCCGCACGGTATATCCGGGACTCGATCAGATCAACATTATCGTCCCGAACGGCGTCACACCAGGTTGCGCCGTCCCCCTGACGCTGCGCACTGGAGCCTACGCCAGCAACGAGGTGACGATTCCGGTGGCCGACTCCAGCGGAACCTGCCCCGCGCCTCCGCCCTCGGGCGGGGGAACGCAAATCACGGCAGCCGAGATCGAGAGCTGGATTGCCGCCGGGCAGTTTCGCACCGGCAGCGTCGGCCTGACCCGGCAAACCAGCTACGTGATCGGTGACACGCCGGGTGGGGATTCGATTATTCGCAGCGATGTGCTCTCCGCGGGATTCAACCGAATCGGCGGCGCGGACCTGGCGAAGCTGCTGCGCACCCAAACGCCGCCGCCGGAAGCCGGCGCCTGCATCTTTAACGAAGGTTCGCCGGTCAACCCTTATCCCAACCTGACGTACACCAGCCTCGACGCGGGGGCTTCGGTGAGCGTCTCGGGAGCACCGGGGAGCCGCAACGCGCCGCGCTCGCGGAACTCCGTGGGACAGATCGGCTATGCCACAACGATTGGAACCGGGGACGCGGGCAATTACATCGATCCCGGTCGATACACCTTGAGCGGCCCCGGCGGACTGGACGTGGGGAGTTTCTCCGGGTCGATCGACGTCGCCCCGGAACTTACGTGGACCAATCGTGCCGGCTTGACGACGGTGAACCGCACCCAGCCGATCACGCTGACCTGGAGCGGAGGCGAGCCCTCGACGCTGGTGACCATCCAGGGCGTCAGCACGGTGAGCCAGGGCAGCACCGTTTCGGTGACTTCGTTCCAATGTTTCGCCCGCAACACGGACCGCCAGTTCACGGTGCCAGTCGCGGTGTTATCGCGCATGCTGGCCAGTCCTCGCATTACCGCCGGCACGGTGAGCATTCTGCTTCGCGGCTCGCTCGCCATCGCATCGGTCGGCACCGGTACGCGCCTGCAGGCGACGGGGATCGACTATCTTACCGCCGGCAATCAATGGGGAGTCGCGCAGACGACGGAATACAAGTAAGTGTGGCGGCTGGCCTGCTGTTGGGCTGTTAGCTGACCAACGCGGCTAGCTAGAACTCAGCGTAGGCCGGCAGGAACCTATTTTTGTCGGCTGCCCAGAAAGGTCACAACATGCCCACGAAGAGCAGCCACAAAGCGATGGAAGTTCAAGTCTTCGGCGGGTTGCGTAAGCGTCGTACGGGGCGCATTCGTTGCCATCACGAGGCAGGCCGCATTATAGACACGCTCAAGTACCAGGCGCCGGCACAGGAGTTCATAGCGTTTACTGTATGACCCTTTGTCGAACACCGGGTCGACCTTGAAATATGGTTCTTTGTTGCGTACCGGAGTTTTGACCTTAGGGCAATCCTCAAGAAGGAAAAAATATCCAAGGAATGGAGCCGGCGACTTGGCAAACCGACCTTCCCAGTCGTGATCGCAGGATAGGCGTCCACTTCTTCATGGAAAGCATTGGCTTTGTGCATTTCGATGACGACTTCCATGGAAAAAGCAGATGTCACCAGCTCCCGCAAATCCGCACCGTATTGGTTGCGCATCCAGCGGTCCGCGCAGATAAACGCGCATACGCCTCCGCTGCGTAGTTGAAGCAATGCGGCTTCGAAGAAGGCGACGTAAAGATCGGCTCTGCCGCGCATTGTGGTGTACGCGTCCCGATAGAACAGCGCTGTCTCTTCGGGGATGTCCTCGAGCCGTACATAGGGCGGATTACCGATCACGAAATCGGCTACGGTGCTTGTGGCCTCGAAGAGATAATCTCCAGTGCGCACCCAGGAGTCAGCAAGATCCGATGCAGGCGCGGGTTTCATGCCTCGCTTAATCAGGATGCCGGTTGCCAACGCGCGAGCGCGACCCGCGCTCTCCTCATCGAGTTCGTAGGCAACCAGCGAACCCCGGCACGCCGACAAGGGTCTTTCCAGCCGCTGGCATGAATCCAGGAGGCGCTCGATCATCGGCCCGAGAAACGCGCCGTCACCCGCGGACGGTTCAACTGCCAAGGCATCGATCAGGTTGTTTTCCGAGCGATACCCGGCCAGATCCAGCAGCAGGTCCACCACCCAGCGCTTCGTGTAGACGACGCCTTTCGCCTCCAAAGGGATAAGGGGCCGCAACGGGCGGGGCGGGGTGAGCAGCGACTGCTGGACTCCTCGCGTGGTACGAAATGTCTCGCTATGGGGCATTACCTGATCCAGTTCCGTTTTACAGGCGCTAAGGCAGTGCTGCTTCTCTCCGACGATGGCGCTCTCCTTATGCTCGCGACAATGGTAACAAATCACATTCGCCCTTTGTTCTCCGGGCGCTTGAGGGGGTCTGCAGCCACGATTGGAATGGATTCCCCGCGTTAGAACCTGAAGAGGTAGCTTACTTTGGCGAAGAATTGGCGGGCTGTGGTGGTGGATGGAAAACCGATGGCGCGGAGCGTGTTCTGGAAGATGGCGACATTCTCCAGGCGGTCTGTGTAACCGAGATAGACCGCGGTGCCGGGGTGTAGCAGCCAGGTCAACAGCACGTCGCCGGAGATACGCTTCTGGCGCGCGGCATCGATCAGTGCGGCATTTTCGAGAAGGGCATTGTAATCGGCAATCACACGCAGGGAGAGGGCGCGGGTGAACTGATAATTGACGCGCGTGCGGGTGAGGTGATTCAGGAAGACGCTTTGGGTGGGCGTGCGCATGCGCGTGAAGATGTACGTCTCGTCGATCTTGAGGCGCGAGACGGGACGCAGGATGAAGCTGGCCTGCACATCGTCGCCGTGTGACTGGAAGGGCAGCAGCCCGGCAGCCGGGGTGTAGTTGATGCGCATGCCCTGCGCGTAATTCAGATCGAACGAGGCGCGCTTGAAATAGTCGCTGTGCAGGAAGACGAAGGCGTTGTTGGGATGGAAGTTGATGTCCTGAAAACGCTCGAACTTGCGGCCCATGCCGCCGCCAATATACGTGCTACGCGGCATCTCGACATTGAGATTGGCAAACACGCCGCGGTCCTGCATGATGCCGAGGTGATCGAAGTTGACGAGCAGGTTTATGTTCGGATTGACGCTGAGGATGCGCTTGCTCTTCGGGCGGAAATGGCGCGTCACATACTCCTGACCCTGACGCATATTGACTCGCGGCACGTAGCCGAGGTCGGTATGGAAGCCGGAGCTTCGGTCGACGTAATTGATGCCTCCGTTCCATTTGCGATTGCCGTGATCCAGGGAGATGGTATAGGCGGGACCGCCGGTTCTGTCGCCATCGGGGGCGCGGTCCTGACTGGTCATTGCTTGCGCGCTGAGATTCCACGTCTTGGTGAGCCTGAGGCGGGTATCGAGTGCGGCGACGCGGTTGGT